>JAREAI010000081.1:0-16360 GCA_029240435.1 Nitrososphaeraceae archaeon
ATTTATTAAGAATGATCTTGCAAAAGCATCCACAGACCCAAATATAGATTGGATAGTAGCAGTCTATCATAAATTTGCTTATACTTCACCATCAACATTAGACACAGTACATGAAATAAGAAATATATTACATCCTCTGTTTGATAAATATGGTGTAGATCTAGTATTAGAAGGACATCAGCACAACTATCAACGATCTTATCCAATGAAGTACAATAAAGATAACCCAGACGATCCCATAATAACAAAAGATAGTAATAATAGAAACACCTCTACCACTTCAGAAGGACCGATATTTGTTACAGTAGGTACTGGAGGTGCAACATTATTTAATTTGACAGGAAAAGCTCCCTACATGGCGGCACAGCATGTAGGATATGGATTTTTAAATGTAGACGTTATAAACAATGGTAAGACACTTAGCGCAAAGTTCTATGAGAATGTTGATGGAATAGTAAAAGACCAATTCACTATTACAAAGCCATCTAGTACTACCATTACTGCCAATGATAACAATACTATAAATTCACGTCATAATATTGCTCAAAACATCGCTACTACAACGTTTAATACTATTATTAGTAATAATAATTCAACACAACCAGATCTTTCCCAAAACAATCAACAACAGCCACCATCGACCTCACCACCTTCTAATGAATTCGGACCAACTATCACCGATAATACTAATGGTGGACTGAAGGTGGAAAGTGTCTTTAGTGGAATCGACTTACCCACTACCATGGCTTTTTTAGGTCCAGACGATATATTGGTATTGGAGAAAGATAATGGCATAGTAAGGAGAATCGTAAATGGTAAGATGTTACCAGAACCCCTCCTTGATGTTAGTGTTGCCAACAAACATGAAAGAGGTATGTTAGGAATTGCTGTCGCAGAAAAAACAAATCCAATTGCACCTCCATATGTTTTCCTATACTTTACTGAATCTGCAGCAACAAAAGAAGATGGTAGTGATGATTGCCCTAGCCCAAATAGTTGTAATCCAGGGAATGATCCTCTTGGTAATCGTCTTTACAGATATGAATTGGTAAATAATAAATTAATAAATCCTGTACTTCTTCTAGACCTTCCAGCCACACCAGGACCCATTCATAATGGAGGTGGGATCACAATTGGACCTGATAATAATCTATATCTCGCTATTGGTGATGTTAAATTTAAAGGCGACCTGCAGAAAAAAGAATCATCATTTGACGGAAGAAGTGGCATACTTCGAATTACTCTAGATGGCGAAGCAGTAGAAGAAGGAGTAGGAGGAGGCATAATTGGCGATAATGATGGTAGTAGTAGCAGTAGTAGTAATAACAATGAAGATATTATAAACAAATACTATGCCTATGGAATACGAAACAGCTTTGGATTGGACTTTGATCCAGTAACTGGAAAACTATGGGATACAGAAAATGGTCCTAGCTTTGGTGATGAGATTAACCTTATTGAACCAGGATTTAACAGCGGATGGAAAGATGTGCAGGGTATATGGAAAGTAAAGGGAGGTAAGGAGGATGATGTTGAGCTAAATCCTTTGGATGGCTTAGCAGACTTTGGTGGAAAGGGAAAATATAGTGCTCCTGAGTTTATATGGGAAAATGTTGTCGGTCCTACTGCAATCAAGTTTCTTGGCTCTGATAAAATAGGTAAACAGTATCAAAATGATATGTTTGTAGGTGATTTTCATAATGGAAATCTTTATCATTTTGATTTGGACCAAGACAGGTCAGCATTGGTTCTTGATGCTCCATTAAATGCTGATGATGCTGATAATAATATTATCAGTAACATAGCAGCAAGTACTGATGATGAAGAAGAAGAAAATAAACTACTACTATCAAAAGCATTATTTGGAAAAGGCTTTGGGGCAATTACAGATGTAGAAGTCGGACCCGACGGGTATCTCTATGTTGTTTCGATTGGTCTTGGAGAAATATTCAGAATAGTTCCTTCTACAACCTAGATCTTTCTTTCTTTCTACAATGAGTAATTCTACAGATATAATAAAGAAGTAGTAAATGGTTATATTGAGTGGATAATGCTAATCACCAACAGCAGCGGCAGATTATTGAGGTAAAATATTCTCCATCCTAACCTGCTTTAGACTATGAGCTATGCTACAACAATTTCAATATCTTTATTTTAACTCTTCAAAAGATTTGATTAATTAATATTGAGTAATTTTGTTAATCAAATCTTATATTGTAAGAGGAATATCGTAATAATCTGCGTTGTCTAGAGATTTAATATTAACAGTAATAACTTTTGCTAGTTTGGCTGCTTTAACATTAACAACAATATGCATAGGTGGTATCTCTCTGCTGATCATCTAGCATTAGCTGAAGTCGTAAATAATCCCCAACAACAGTAAGAAACCAAAGATACAGTAATTATCCAGGATGACGACGACGACGCCGACGAATAGTTATCATTAAACAAAAGTGGAAAAGAAGGAAAATACGATGATCATGCAAACATAGCATCCTCTACCATTAATGGTCAAAAAGTATGTAGAAAAGGCAACGTTATTGCTGATAATCATGATCCAGGCAGATACGATTTACTATCTAGATGCGAAGAGATAATTGGAACAATCGAGAATGATGAAGGACGACAACATGATGGAGACTTGAAGTACCTTTTAGAGGTTGGAGATGAGTATAAATATCTTCTAAATGAAGAAGATGACGATAAGTCAAATGGAATGCTTGTAATAGAAATTAATCCAAAAGACCAAGACTTTAGCATGATTGAAATTCCAGACGAAGGTGACAAAGTTAGAGTTGTTGGTGCATGGGTAACCGATGATCCTGATGGATATCCTGGATGGAACGAAATACATCCAGCAAGGCAGATAGCGATATTGGAATAACGACGGTACCCTTTTTTTGTTAAAGAGGAAATAAATCTATTAGTAAAGAGATATACAGCAAAAGAGACTATGAAAACACAAAATGCTTTGTTCAAAGGAGTCGGAATATATTGTACTTTGTGCAATTTCGGCATAAGATTTGTGCTGGTTAAAATATAGGTCTGTCTCCCGCCTTTTTCTGTCTTCTGTTATCTGCAAATATATTTCTTATACTATAACTGATCAATATTTAAAAAGGGAATGTTTCTGATACCATTTGCTTTCATCTATGATACTTAAATATATCATTATTACCATCGACTTTCCTCTTTATAGTAACACTTCAAAATGTACTAAAGTTTCAGCACATTTAAAATTTTACAATTATAGAATAGCAGTCAAACCTGCTAGAGAGAGCAAATAAAAGTAACAGTCGTAGCATACAAATCAGAAAATACCTCCACTATCACCACTTTTGCTTATTTTGTCAAAAGGAGCAATATTTGGACTTCTTTTAGTGGAGGTATTACAAGTCTATATCTCAACTCATGACTGCAGTGTGTCTCCACCCATAGAATGAATTGACCGAATTAGGAAGGTATTAACATGTAGTAGAGGTATTGCTATTGATCATGAAAATACCTCCACCCATTGTACATGTATGAAATAGGGGCTGGTGGAGGTAGTAGAGAGAGTATAGGTATTTCTCTATTTGATAACAACTAATCTATCAAAAAAGAGATCAGATCCATTTTATTATAAAAAATAGATCTATAAGCGGTATATGAAATTGAAAACAAAGAAAGCCTTATTTAAGGTAGTTGGAATGTATTGTACTACCTGCAAACCGATTGTAGAAAAACAATTAAGAGGTGAAGAAGCTGTAAAGAAAATTGACATTGATTATATGACAGATAATGTCATAGTAGAATTCGATCCATTGCTCATAACTAAAGAAGAGATAAAAAATAGATTAGAAAGGTCTGGCTACAAGTTTGTTAGGACAGTAAATACTAGATAATATATAGTTGGCTGCAATAGTAGTAGCAGTATTATCATTTTGTATCTCTACCTCGTCTTATTTTAATTGCCTATAATTATCTAGTAGTTGGCTGTAACGAATAGGCTTCTTTGAAATCATCATTGGTATAGATTTGTTCTCCCTTCTTTGGCTTTATACTTGCAAATCTTGGTTTGTATCTTCCAAGTAATATTGAGTTTCCAACTACTGTAACAGAGCTCATTGCCATTGCAAGACCTGCTAGCATAGGAAGCCATCCGAATATTCCAACTCCCATGAAAGGTACTAATATGCCACCAGCTATTGGAATTAATCCAGTATTATATGCAAATGCCCAAAAGAGATTTTGTTTTATCTTTGATACTGTCTTTCTTCCGAGATCAAGTGCTGTAACAACATCTCTTAGATCATCTTTTATCAATATAATTCCTCCAGTCTCTTTGGCAACATCCGTACCGGAACCTATTGCAATTCCCAAATCAGCTCTTGCTAATGCTGGTGCATCATTAATTCCATCACCTACCATTGCAACTACCTTTTTTTCCTCATCCTTTAGTTTAGAGATTATTTGTTCTTTTTGTTGTGGTAGTACTTGTGCTATGACTCTACTAATACCAAGTTTAGATGCAACTGCTTTGGCTGTTCTTTCATTATCTCCTGTCAACATTATAACCTCTATTCCCATTGATTTGGTAAGTATGTCTATGGCTTCCTTAGCATTATCTTTTATAGTATCTGCAAGTGCAATTATTCCTGACAGTTTATTATCAATTGCAACAAGAGTAGCCGTTTTTCCCTGAATTTCAAGCTGTTTGAGAGTATTATCTATGCTTTCAGTAACTGGAATATGGTTATCATCCATTAGTTTTCTATTTCCAATGAGAACTACATGATCTGCGTATGTTGCTTTCAGACCATGACCGGATACAGCTTCAAATGAATCTGGATTTGAGACTACAGCAATTCCTTTTTCTTTAGCATTATTAACAACTGCTTGACCTAAAGGATGCTCTGATCCTGATTCTGCAATTGCAGCAAGTCTAAGCAACTCATTTTCACCTATTATTCCATCAGAGAGATCAATTACATCAGTTACAGATGGCTTACCTTTTGTCAAAGTACCGGTTTTATCAAATACTATTGTCTTTACTTTCTTTGCAATTTCCAAATGTTCTCCTCCTTTAAATAGAATACCATTTTCAGCTCCCTTTCCAGCACCCATCATTAATGCTGCTGGCGTTGCAATACCAAGAGCACATGGACATGCAATGATTATTACAGATACAAAAGCCAAAAGTGAAAATGTCACTCCTATATCACCAATAAAATACCATCCAAGTCCTACTCCTACTGCTATTGCTAAAACTGCTGGGACAAAGTATTTAGCAACTTGGTCTACTAACCTTTGCATTTGAGCTTTTCCTGTCCTTGCTTCCTCAACTAGCGTGATAATCTGTGAAAGCACAGTATCCTGTCCAACTTTTGTAGCTTTGACTTTAAGTAGGCCGCTCTTGTTAATTGTAGCTCCTATGACTTCATCTTCCTTTTTCTTATCTACTGGTATGCTTTCGCCGGTTACGGCTGATTCGTCAATAGAAGATGAGCCTTCAATTACAATTCCATCCGTTGGAATTCTTTCTCCCGGTCTTATGACCACAACTTCACCTTCTTGTACCTGTTCTATGGGGACTTCTTCCTCAATTCCTCCTTTCCTTATGACCTTAGCCATCTTTGGTTGAAGATCCAACAATTTCCTTACAGCATTAGAGGCTTTCTCTTTAGTTCTTGTCTCAAGTAATCTTCCGACTAGAATTAAGGTGATAATAATTGCTGCCGTTTCAAAATATACTGATTCAAATGGGAAATATCCAGGAGCTACAGTAACTATTGTACTATACAAATAAGCCGCAGTTGTTCCTATTGCAATAAGTGTATCCATATTAGATGCTTTTGCCTTAATTCCGTCCCATAATCCTCTGTAGAAACGCCATCCTATCCAGAATTGTAACGGAGTAGCTAATGCTAGCATTATATAATTACTATAGTGCATGATATCCATAGAAAAGAGAGCGCCAAATTGTGCAGGAAACATATGAGGTAAACTAAAAATTACTAAAGGTATTGTTAGTGCGATGCTTATAGCAACATACATCTTTAGTTTTCTTAGTTCTTTTTCAGGCTGAGTAAACTCCTCTAGGCATTGCTTACTGCAAAAGTAATACTCTCTTCCGTCCTTGGAATACCTTATGGAATTGGGTTTTTCTTCTACAAACATACCACAAACAGGATCTTTTGCCATATCTTGTATCTACTTAATAGAAGTACAGATGTATAACTCTAGGCCTTTACAATTGTAAAAATATAATAGACCATATAACTAAGAGTGTGTGTATAGATGCCTCTTCAACTAGATGATTATGATGTGTCTATTCTAAAATCACTATTAAAAGATGGTCGTAAATCATTTCGTGAAATTTCTCGGGAAACTGGCATAACAACACCAACTGTTAAGGCAAGATTTAGCAGACTTGTCAATGTTGGATTTATAAAGTCGGTCTCTCCGATTCTGGATTTCGAAATAGTAGAAAGAGATGTTGTCAAACCAGAACTGCAGAAAGGTAATAACGGAAACTCTAAAGTAATAGATAATGAAGACAAAACTACTAAGAAAAAGCAATACAACAATCAACAGGAACAACTTCAAGATACCAAATACAGAATAAATAAAGGGATAAAAATCAAGTTAGATTGCGAATTCTGCAAAGGACCAATTACAGGGGATCCACATGTGTTTAGGTTTGCAAATTATGAACGATTTTTCTGTTGTACATCATGCATGTCTGGCTACAAGCAAAAATATGCTGGAAGAATAGAGTCCATAAAAAGAAAGTTTGAGGGAAAAGAGTAATAACAGACTTTCTAATGCAAGCCATGTGCGATAATATAGCTCTACTAGTGAACCTAAAATACTGTTATTCAATATCCATATTTGCTAGGATTTTGATCGAATTGGCTTTTACAGTTTGCAGAACATAGATAGATTTTCTGTCCATTTACTTCTGAAATATGCTGTGCTTTCTTTTCATCAACCATCATATTGCATACAGGATCTTTTTGTGCCATACTACATATAGTATAGTTAAGGGGAAATATAATAGTAAAGGTTTACAAATGTAAAGGAATTGCTATTAACAATATTCTACTAATTTGATCATATCATGCTCATTTGGAACGCACGATACTACTGCAGACTATGATTATTTATCATTTATACAAAGGCAATCATATAATTGTTTAAGGATTCTGGCAGTGGCTCCCCATATAACCTCCCTTCGATAAGTGAACTTATATGCATCTTCAAAAGATGAATGGCTGTAGTCTTTATCGATTGTTATATATAATAAAGTTAGAGGTTAAAGTTCTTACTACATCAAGATGACCAATTAGATCTGACTTTTGAAAATGTAGACCAATTTCTTCTTTTGTCTCTCTAATAGCAGTATCAGCTAATGACGCATCTGCTTTGTCGAAGCTACCACCTGGAAGTGATACTTCATTTGCATGAGCAATTATTTTTGAACTCCTCTTTGTTAAAAAAATATGAGGAGTCTCATCATTATAATGAATTATAACTAACACAGCTGCAAGACGAAAGGGAACCGGATCTGAAATATTCTTAGTTATTGCATTTAACGAAGGAGTCAGACGCGAGAATATCTCACTTTTATTCAACATATCTATACATAGAAAAATATTGAAATAAAATTTATGTTGATTTTACAAAATGAAAGCGACTTATTTTTATAGTGATCATGTACAAAAAATCTGTACAAAATATCGTTTTTGATAATTAAGACAAAGTTGTTTATCATTAATAACTCATTGTTAGAACTAGACATTTTTGTTTGTTTGTATCGCCTTTTGAAGAAACACAATATGCAAATTTGCATTGCAGACAAAAATAATAATCAGCGCTTTTAATATAATCAGCGCTTTTAATAGTTATACTCTAAGTTCTTCTATTGTTAATATATGAAATAATTTTATGTTTAGCCTCTCATTTAATAAACCCATCTTATAAAGAGAAGCCTTGCAGAAATACTATGAAAATATCTTATGAACTAAATCCACCAAAAATAATGATTAGTGACCATTTCGATGCCTTTAAGCTAAATCAGGAAATGCAAATTTTATTAAATAGATCGTCAGAATTGATTAATCTTGCTACTGGTATTCATTTGACAGATTCCGTCCTTGGTATACCACGTGTATCCAGTGTTACTGCAGCTGGCTATATAAAAAACGTAGGTAATAAACTGAAATTGAGCTGTAGCGTTAGAACAAGAGATAGGAATTACATATCACTTTGCCAATTTGTCACAGATGCTATTCTTATCGGAGTCGAGAGCTTACTTATTTTGAGGGGAGACGAGCCAGCAGATGGGCAGAAAAGTTCCGGACTGAAACCTACGTCAATATTATCTGTCTTGAATGACAAAAAGTATGGTAAAGCAATTCATTTGAATTTATCTGTCCCGAGCAAAGTCTACAATAGATCGTTACTTGAAAAGAAAATTGAAGCTAAACCACATTCTTGGGTAACGCAGTTAATAGCATCTCTTTCAGACTTGGGTGAGATAGTCGATATCGCAAAATCCTTTAAAATTAAAGTAGTGGCTTGTATCATGGTGCCTTCTGATAAGAATCGGCGATCAGCAGAAATAATTGGACTGGATTGGAACGAATATGAAAAAAATCCTGTTGATTTTATAAAGGAAGCAAGTACTATGGCAGATGAAGTTCTTATTTCCTCCCCTAATAGTTTTAGGGCGGGAATAGAGCTGCTTACAAAGTTAGGAAAATAAATCCAACTAGGCACCATTTTTTGCCTGACAGTATATATATATTTTAATGGCATTGTATCCAATATAATACAACAACATGCCTTCAAGTGAATTTCTCTCATGTAAAGTATGCGGACAAACATTTGATACGATTGAATCACTTAACGAGCACATGAAATCGGAGAAAGAAGATGTTGAACTTAGAAATAAAGGTGTTGATAGTTAATTTAAACTAATCATAAAAAAACCGAGTATCATATTGGTAATTCTTCATTATTTCAGTCCAATATTTTTTGTTGTCTTTTATTGTCCATGATTAGTGCATTTTTAATTCTTCCCAAAATGATTATCATAGAAATCCTAATGCATTATTGAGAACTTTTTTCAACTCACTTTTTGCCTACTGCAATGAAATGTACAAGAGACAGGCTAGAAAGAACAAAAATAAAATGACTATTAGATGAACAATAGACAAAAAAGTTTTGCAATATACGATATTTTTTTATAGAGTTGATCATATCGATTAATAGATCAGTGAAAGAGAATGCTGATCAGATATACAGACCATCTAAATGTTGATGTAAGAAGCAACTGAAGTAATAGATTATTGCAATTATTCTTTGATGTTATTCAGTTGCTCTTATCAGGATCAGATGCATTCTTGCTCTGGATGGTACCGTTCTCCATCACTGTCAAAGTGCTGTTTTCAATTACATTCGTATCGTTATCTAACATCATTCCTGAACCATTTGCAACTGATATTGTCGTGCCATTATCCATTTCCATCTCAACAAAATCTTCTGTTTCTTCCTGCGCTAGTATAATATGAATTACTGGACTATTGATGGCAATAGTTATAGATGCTAAAGATAGGGCAAAAATAGACATCGAAGAGGTGAATGAGATGTTGGTTTGTTCTTTGTTATTCACAAGTACAATAAAAGCTTCCCGGAAATTTATATATTCTTATATCAGATTAAATACAATTCTCATTAAGTAATCAAATACAACCAACATATATTCTATTTATTTTACACTATGAATGAAAATTCTGAATGTTAAATTTGATGAAACAAGGAACGAATTATGGCAATTCGCTTATCAAGTCATTAATCCTTTATATATATGGTTAATTATTCTTTCTTTCAGTTCATAGTTTCCTTTGCATTTTAACCACATCTAATTCTCATACGATAAGAGTAAGAAATCATTATCTTTTGATAGCTAAAAGTCAAAATTTATCTTCCATTTTTCGGGCTGCAATTATTTCTGATTTAAGCTCATCTAATACTTTTCGTTGATATTGATGTAAATTGCTATCTTCACTCAATCGTGGTCTTCTATAATCAACCTTAATCTCTTTCTTTACTCTACCTGGTCTGCTCGAAAATACCACAATCTTATCACCTAGACACACTGATTCCGCTATATTATGGCTTACAAATGCAATTGTTTTTCTTGTTCTAGCCCAGATTAGTTGCAATTCTACTAGCAGCAAATCTCTAGTTTGAGAATCCAATGCCGCAAAAGGTTCATCCATTAGCAAGATCTCAGGGTCCATAACAAGAGCTCGTGCTATTGCAACTCTCTGCTTCATACCACCGGATAATTGATATGTAAAAGCTTCTGCAAATTTAGTCAATTGCATCATATCCAGATAATGAATCGCTATTGCATGTCTTCTGTCTTTTTGAATTCCCGCCATTTTCAACCCAAATTCTACATTATCAATCACTTTAAGCCATGGAAATAAAGCATTTTCCTGAAAAACCATAATCCTATCAGGCCCGGTCTCGCTAACTGGTTGGCCATTTAATATTATCTCACCTTCTGTAGGTTTATCCAAACCTGCTAATATATTCAATAAAGTTGATTTACCACACCCAGAGGGGCCGACAAAACAAACAAATTCGCCTTCCTCGATAGAGAGGCATATATTCTCTATTGCATTGAAGGAAATAGTATCTGTTCCTTGTATTGTTTTAAATCGTTTTGTGATATTCTTAACTTCGAGTTTGGTCAATTACATTACACTCTTAAAAGAGGTTGTTAAAGTATATGTTTTTTCAGAATTCATTTATTTTTATAATTAACTACGTCCTAGAATAGGTTTCTTTTGTACCATTATTGGCAGACAGACATACACTTTTTATCAGCTGAACTTAAAATGAGAATAGGATAAAGCAGTCTACAAGATATAATGGACATTTTGATAATATTAATAAAGTTTCTCCAAATTTCTGACTATTCACTAGAGAGAGAATACTCACTATTATCGATTACAAAATAGATTTATTAAAATCAAATGGACAAATATTTTATCCTCCAATACGATGTCTAGTAACGATATTGTGTGTTTTTATCACAAAGAACGTCAATTATTTGCTAGGCTCTTCCCGTTCATCAATCATACCGCAGAATATATTCACGTTGTTATTTCCAGAGTGATACTCATCATAATGTAGATAACCCATGTATCCCTGGCTCTGCCTATCTTTCTAGGTAATCTTGGGAGTACCTGTCTGATTTAAATTTAAGTCACTAAAGGTAATATTACAATAAAATACTACTTTCGAAGAACATCTAATATCTCGTCTATCCTTGCATTCGTTTTGAATGCCGAAGGATTGAAACTTGTTTTTGAAGCTCTATAGCCAGATGCTGATAATTTTTCTATAACAGTTTGTAATGAATATGGATTTATCCTTAGCTTCGATGCGATCTCGTCTCCTCGGAAGTAAAAAGGAATATCATCGAGTTCGTCCATACAGATCGACAATAGCTTCTTGGAACGATCCATGATATATTTGCCTTGAGTACCATTGTTAATGGGTTCATGACTGACCAATCTGCCTATGAAATCTTTATCAAATAATTTATTTATCCACATTTGACCGGCGACATTAAAACTATTACCGCAGATATCGCAAACTTCTGACATAATGTATCTTTCCACAATATTTCTATTTCCACATCTAAAACAGTGCCGCAAGTATCCTATGCTATCATATACTTTATTTGCCTTACTGCTACTTACGAAGACTTTGACATAGATCCTCAGATAGTGTAAATTAGCATGAACAAAGATCGGCTCAATTGCAAGATCCAATCTCGCCGCGGTTAATGCGATTAAAGAAATCACTAGACGAAGAGCTATTTCATTAGTATAATTCGTGTTGAGTGATCTTCCATAATATCTACGACAGCAAATAACTGGATAGACACCACATAATACTGTTGTGTCTGTTGCAGTTATGGAAATCAATCCGTCATCAAGGATCGACCTTAGGACGCAATCAACGAAGGGTGCTGGAGTTCCAAAAGGATCTAGATCAATTATAGTAAACCTTTCTCCATTTTTTGTTGAATGTTGTGTTAAAAATTTACAAACTTCATTGACAGAGTAATAACATTTTTCTTCAACTCCATTTAACTCTGCGGCTTTTTTCGCTGCCTCTATAGCTAGAATATTAATATCGTTAAGATAGATATTTTCTATTTCGGGTACTTCTACGGCCACTCTCAACGCTCTTGCTCCTATACCGCTGAAGGCATCGGCAAATGATTTAGTATGGTGTTTACATTCTGAAATGAAGGTTCTATATATTAATATGGATATATCTCTGTTCAATTTAGCTGCTGGATTAAAAAAAGCAGGTGTCTTTGGTGGAACCTTCTTAGTCAAGGATGCAGCAGGAACCAATAATCTAGTATTTCCCTCAATGCTTTCTGTGAAGTCTTCACTAATCATAAGAATAAACGATTCTTTTGCATATACAATGATAGATTGGATAATAAGAATTATCATTATTTTATCGTAATCATAAGATATAGATTACAAGTAAGTATATCAGTAAAAGGATCAATATTATTGCAGGAGTGTAAAAAGATATTTTAATAGGAGGTGTTGACGAAGCAGGACGTGGATCTATTATCGGTCCATTGATAGTAGCAGGCATAGCCATCAAAGATTTAAAGATATCTGAATTGTCTAAAATCGGTGTTAAAGATTCGAAAAAATTAACAAAAAAATTACGTGCAAATATGTTCTTAAGAATAGTAGATTTAGCAGATTCTCTTTGTATATATAAAATTGAGCCTGGTGAAGTAGATGATAATGTTTTTCTGAATAAACTCAACAAGTTGGAAGCAGAAGCAATGGCTGTAGTCATTAATAATCTTCATGTCGATGAAGTCTGTATTGATTGCTGCGATGTTAATCAGCAACGATACAAAGAATATGTAAAATGTCGTCTCGTGTCATGCAATACAAAACTGTATTCTATGCATCATGCGGATCAATTGAATATAGTGGTAGCGGCGGCATCAATTATTGCTAAAATAGTCAGAGATAATGAGATCCAGGCAATTAGGAGAACCCATCACAGCATAGGAAGTGGCTATCCCTCAGATGAAAAAACAATGTATTTTATTCGTGAATGGGTCAGAAAATATAAAAGTGCACCCTGGTTTGCAAGGAAATCTTGGAGACCACTAAGGACTATATGAAAATCGCCAAGTCAAATTAACTTACTTTGGATAATAAACTGCACATACCAACGCATGATCCTTATCAAATGGTTTCAGATCTATTATCTGTTCAATATGAAAACCTCTCTTTTCTATTTTTTTTGCTTCTTGTGCTACAACCGATTTAGGATCCATCGTTACGTCGATGCTCCTTGTTTTGATCACTATCAGCATCACACCTTTTGGTTTTAGATATATAAGACAATTTTCTACGGCAATCTCAGTTTGATCAGGCTGTGCTATGTCAGAGTATACCACATCTACCTTACCAAAAACTGAAAAATATGACTGAGGTTTTCTTGCGTCTTCTAGAATAGGAATAACATTTCTTCGTTTTGAGGCGACATTTTCAATGAGCTCTCTCGCCACTCTGACAGCAGGTTCGACTGCAAAAACAATTCCTTTGAGTCCTACAATATCTGAAACATGACTAACAGTAGTGCCCGTGGAAGCGCCCAAGTACAATACCTTTGTTCCATTCATTATAGGCAATTCCTTTAATCCTTTTTTTAGAGCTCCAGCAAGCTTGCTTCTAAAGGGATCCCATATTCGATATTCATCGCCATTATATTTAACTAGTTTTTCGCCATAGACGTTGTTGCCTTTAATAAGATTTAATGTAGATAACTGCTTCTCGCCAGCAACTTTGATCCATTCTATTGCAGAAATGGGTGAATTATCTTGAACAACGGAAACTTCGTTATTATTATTATCGGTCATGATTATAATGGTCTTTCATCGTTATATTACTTGTCCCCTCTGACATCCGAGTTTACAGACATAAAAAAAGATATTAGCAAACAGACTGGCACCTCTCTTGTAATCAATAGTCTCTAATATCGTCGCTTGGCAAATCTCTTTCGATCCTTTTTTCTATTTTTGTTTTTATTATGCCTATCTCTTTTAGCAAAGGAAAACTGACGCTGTCGGTGTTCATGTTCTCTATATTTTCTATCCCTTTCCCTCTCTGGAATAGGTTCCTTATACTTTTCTTGAATCTCTTCAATACGCTTCTTTAAACGATCAGAAACTGATGAATCTTTTCCACTATGACGATATAGGTCTATCCTTGCAGCTATTGCCACTTTAGAGGCTACGGCTCTTGCTATCTTCCCACGTTGCCAACGTGGCGAAGAGTGAATCAAGGGGTGTTGGAATAATAGCCCATGCTTTGGAGGCCGTGCACCCGTCTTCAATGACCGGAACAGCGCCTTTTCAGCGCCTAAGACTTGAATCGTACTGGAAGGCATAAATGCCAATTTGTTTAAACTTCCTGCCTTTGCAATAATCCGAGCACCCACAGTTGCCGTAAGCAATTCCTTAACATTGGGGGCAACATTATCCATTGACACCTCAATATGATCTGATAATATCCTACGCAGTTCTGATTGAGAAATAACTTGCTCGGCAAGGTTCTTTACAATCGCGAGATTTTCTGGAGCGATATCTCCACCCTTACTTCGTTTAGCAGCATCCATTATTATCTCGCTCTTTCTATTCTGTATACCAGCGTTCTCTAAAATTTCCTCAGTTAGATTTGCCCGTACACCGCTCCTGCTTACAATTTCTGCATAGGCAGTAAGGCTCTGAATTAAATTGTCTAATTCTGGAAAATGCAGCCCATACCATTCACGCATTCTGGCACCAATAGTATTAATTATCTTATCCAATTCATCTAATGCATTAATAGATTGTATAATGTGAAGATCAAGTCTTTCGGATGTTTCTTTTACCTTACTTGACGATAATTCGATAGCAAAATTTCTTAATAATTGCATTGCCTGTGTTTCGCTGTCTGCAAATTTTGAAGATACTATAAGTAGAGGTTTAGTGTTCTGAATTTCGTCTTGCTTCTCTTGTGACATCATATGACTATTCAATCCTGCCTGTCTGAGATGAAAAGCTAGACTAGGCTCGTTAACTAATATATCATCATAAGAATTTAATTTATCAATAAGCTGCATTATTTCAGGAAGTTTGCTTCCACTCTTCGCCAATCTAAAGGAACCTACAGGATTACTAAACCTAACTGAATTTATTAGATTATTGTTATCATCAAATACTGCTAATCCTAATTCCATTAATACAACAAAACAATATTTAGCCATTATGCAATTGTTTCTTAGATATAGCCATTAAAAAAGATACCATTAATTTTCTATCTTTTATATTATATTTTTCTTCGGAGGATATTTATGATATATTTTCTTTCTAGAAAAAACAAACAAGTCATTGGCTTCCAAAGAAAGTAGCACCCATTGTTTTCCAAAATGAAAAGAAGCAAGCATCATTTGGGATATTACTAATTACAACGATTATGATTTTACTTATGGCTCAGGAGGTTGGGTGCAATTTTATTATTATTACTTTGTATTCTGAATTGATATTTCTAATTAGATTATTCGTAAGAAGATTTTTGATCGAGCATAGGCAATTGTTTCTGTGATTTAATTTGGTCTTTTGCTCCAATATTTTGTCTTGCTAAGGAATAGAATTTACTTCCCACAATCCTCTTTAGCACCATACCACAATTATTCTTCTCTCTTCTTGCAATGGCCATAATTGACAAAGTAGGAGGAGGCTTGCTTAGTGCAGGATTGGCTAAATTCAACAAGGAACACAGTCTATCTATCGGGTCTCTCATAAACAGATGAGGAATGGTTGAATTGGTACTTCCGTTTGTTAGATTTTCTGCAGCTTTTTGGAATCAAAAAAACTTTTCTTTTTTGCTCTTGCATAGGAGTGATAACAACCATTATGGACCATTTATCAGCTAGGTCTTTTATCGAAAATTCAAAGACTTGAACAAGGCATCCTCTTTTAGAGGAGACGATAATTTAAAAATCACGAATTAAATATTAAAATTAAAGCTTAATAAAGTGAGTACTGTTGTTTTTCAGAAAGAAGGAGAAACAAGAAGCAGCCAAAAGGCATGTGATAATGACTCGACGGGTAGCTGATGGGATAATCACATATGCTAAAAGTTGGCATCCACAGGAAGGTATTTTAATTTTGCAAGGTAAAATCACGAAGGGAGAAATTGTAGCAGAGGGTTTGATAATTCCGCCTTTCTCATTGCATGGTCCTTATTATTCTGGATTC
>JAREAI010000082.1:0-12215 GCA_029240435.1 Nitrososphaeraceae archaeon
TCATGCTCTTTGCCGTCAGGCATTTTAATTATGGCTAATGCTACATTATTTTTTGGTTTCTTTTCTTGCTCATTCGAAGTCATTTTCCTTTAATTACTGAGAAATAGATGTTTATAAAACCACATGGATAGTAATTAAACCAAAATGAATTTTTTCTAGGAGAAAACGCATAAGCACAATATGGATATAGATAAATACGAATATACGAATATACAATTCATCTCCTATACAAAACGATATCAATGAAGTAACCTTTAATTGTGTTTGAAAATCTATTCAATTTGGATTCGACTATAAGACATGGTTATTTTTTTCTCACTTCAACTGGGCGGTCTTTTCGCTCCAGGAGGTTCGGATACAGGAAATCCTCTGATGTATATTCTTTGGTTTGCTCCTATCATTATATTAATGATGTATGGTCAGAAGTTTCAATCATGGATGATTTTAAGTGACGTTTCAAAATCATTGAATAAATTGAGGACTATGAAAGATGGAGCAAGAAAAGAAACCATTGATTATATTAGAACATCAATAAAGCCTTCACATGATCCTAGCAGCAAAATTGACAAGTTCTTAGAATACTTTACAATTATGCCAGTTGATCTCGATCCAAATGGCATCATGAATAAGCTTAACCATCTAATGAGGACTAGAGATGAAAGAATTCGAACAGAAGTAAAAAAATTGGCTAGTATTATGACAGAGGCTGAAGCCTCCCGTATAGAAAATATCTTGGAGGCAGCAACAGCACTAAATATGATTTATAAGGTTGTTAGGCATTTTTACTTAATGGGCAAGCGGACAACAAGCATGTTTGTACTTGTACAACTGCAAATGGTTATGCCGCTTTTATTGCAAGAAGCAGAAGCATTACAAAATGCAATAGGCGCATTCAAAAAAGGTCAACCTATAGGAGACAGTATTGGTCCAATGGTTGTTGGCAAGATGATGATTAGCAAAGAAAAAAAAGAAATCGCAAAAGAGACAGTATATAGTGAAGATGAACACATGGGCAGAAAATTATATTTGCTCAAAGCCGAAGGGCCAACTGGAACCGTAGGCAGGCCTGGAGAGGCAGTGCAACGGCTTATTGGCGAACTTGGTTTAAAAATTGATGCCATCATAACAATAGACGCAGCATTGAAATTAGAAGGCGAAACAACTGGTGCTGTAGCTGAAGGTATTGGATCCGCTATTGGCGGGATCGGAGTTGAAAAATATCAGATCGAAGAGATTGCGACAAAATTCAGTATTCCTGTCTATGCTATAATAGTAAAAGAATCTGTTCAGGATGCAATTACGGTTATGCGAAAAGAGATTTGTGATTCATTTGATAAAGTAAGAGATATTGTATATACCACAATTGAAGAAAAAACTACCGAGAAACAATCCATTTTAATTATTGGAGTCGGAAATACGGTAGGGGTTGCACAATAGATGTGGTTTAAAAAGAAGAAGCAAGTTAGTCCCACAGTTTATACAGAGGAAATATGTCAGAGATGTGATGAAAAGAAGAAGAGAAAATTCGAGGATGGAGATTATATATATAAATTTGGCTCAAACTGCAAAAAATGTTCTGAAGTTACTATGATTATTGCAGTTTATGGTGAATATCCTGTAGAGAAACAAAAAGAAAAACAAAACCATGAAACCTAAAAGTCGAAGACGTATCCATTCGCAAAAGTTTACAAGGTGATTACATTGATAAAATTATTCGTAGGAATTAGCGTATGTTCAGCTTGAGCAACGATCTTCCTATTTCCTTCGACAAGAATTGGATATGCACGAACGTTTCTCTTCTTTATTAATAGTTCCATTAAATGGCGAGCCTTTTTATCTTCATACTTGTCCATTATCCATCTCAGAGCAAATGGCAAAGTTTTGAAGGTGTGCCAAATATATTCAAGAAATTCATCGGCCTCTTTATCTTTGGTTGGTTTACGAGAAGCAATACCAAAAATATTACGAGTCTTGCCTTCATAAACTATGCCCTGACCATCTCTTGTTGTCACAAAGGGTTCTATGGCATAAGCCTGATTGGAAACAAGGCTAAATGATCCAATAGTCCAAATATTTGGTATTGACTTTCCTGCATGTATAGTAAACTGTTCTAAAGAATGTCCGCTTAAGTTCTGAATAGGTCTGAATCCTTGCTTTGATACTGTATTTTCTATTATCTTTCCAATATCGCTAGCTTTGGCGTTAGGTTTAGCTACTTTTACTGCTTCGCTTAAAGCAGTCTCAGCTGTCTTTACCATCGCGTCGTACTTTGGATTATAACAAACAGTTACGGCTGTATCTGCAATATAACCATGAATCTGCACACCTATATCTATCTTCAAGACATCGCCATCATTTACAATAATCTGATCGTCAGGTTCGGCAGTATAATGTGCGGCTATCTCATTCAAACTGACATTTACTGGAAATGCAGGCGATCCCCCTCTGCTTACAATATCAGCTTCTATAGATTCACAAATCTGAAATAGCGTATTACCTACGAGGTATTTATTACGTGTATTTTCTCGCACTCGTGATGCTATTCTTCCCGCCTGTTGATAATATTCAAAAAAATTCATATATATTGGCAATTGTCGCAATTGAACATATATAGAGATATTGCAAATATCCAACCATAAAAAGAAGCAGCATCTATTCATTATTCTGTGTCAATTTCAAATATCTCTATAACCATACTAGAAGAAAGTGCAAAATATTCTAGACTTTCTATGCCCATTGGTTGACATTAAAAATTATTAAAATAGTATAATAACATAGAGCAAATTGCATTTATGATATCATAACTGCCTCATTGAGTATAAAAATTGCTGATTAAGCACTCCCCTATTGTGTCAATAACATTATTTATTCTGAATCCATGAAACTGGCTATTTTTACCTTATTGGTCTAAGGCTGGTCTGGAGTTAGACTGTGTACATCTGCTCGATCCCACATGTATTTGTCTGATATGTTACTCTGATCAGAAAGATTTTTGATTGCTTGAAGAAACTTAAAATTATGCTGATGGGTAGTGCTGCGTGAAAATGATTTTAGCAGCGGGGTCGTTGTCTAGCTTGGTATGATGCCAGCCTTGGGCGCTGGAGGCCGCTGGTTCGAATCCGGCCGACCCCACTTATTCCAAATTGAATTTATAGGTGCTGACATATTGTCAAATGGAATTAGCCTTTGCACTTTTAAGAAATATTCAGTTATAATAATATTTTATAATAATACAAGTTATTACTGTTTCTTGCATAGCTTTCTTACGATTAATGATTAAAGCATCATATGGATAAATTAAATGGAAATACTGTAAATGATATTTCGATTCCAATTAATGTTTCCACTGCATATAATACAATTTGTGCCTTAATGTTAGGACATGATTAATACCGAGATTTTGTTTGGAAGAAAATGCTAATTCTCAAAGTTATCCAATGAATGGCAAAACAAGAGTTACATATTCCTATATCACATTTTGCAAAAAATAGAAGAACCGTCACGACCACCTCTGTAGTTTCTCGCCGTTAAATTTTTTTTAACAAATATTATATTTATATATATAATAGAAATATACAATTATTAGAACAAGCATACTGAGTTACTTTTTTCTAAAAGAATATTTAATAGTATTAGAATATCTCATTCCTAGCAACGATCAAAATATTGAAAGCTCGTCGTTTTCAATAGATAAAAATATCACATTAAAAGTCAAGTAAATAATGCAAACTATAAACATTGAGGAAACGACTTACAAGAGGCTCACGTCTATATTGAAAGAAATTATGCATGAAAAAAGGCGTGATGTTAATTACGATGACGTTTTAAATGAGATAATTGATGTTTATCAGGAAAATAGATGGAGTCACTTTGGCGCTGGTGCTGGTGGCGGATAGATTCAGGGTGATTTAAATTAGAGAACATTAACAATTATTATGAAACATGCTATCTCGATTTTGATTGAATCATTTGTAATCAGCATATAGCTGCATCTTTTGCAGATTTATCTGCAATAATACTTTGGTTTCAACATTTAGAAGTTCTGATTGAAATTTAACGCAATAGGCTAGTATAAACAATGAATTTTTGTAGTAGAGGTGACATAGAAGTAAATCATAAAAGACAATAGCAAAATAATGACACCTAATAAACCAACCTGTTGGAGAATATTTATCACCTTCTAGTATGCCTTTTTTATCAAAATCAATCAGTCATTATATAATTATGTAATTCTGCGATTAAATTCTATTAGTAACGAATTGATTTAAGAGCAATCAATCTATATTATCAAATGAAGAGTAACATGAATTCTTTGCCCAAAATAAATATAATGAAGTATTTAGAAATGTCCTTAACAATTTTAGAGAAACTATGAACATCATAAAGATAGAAAAGTCGAATCAGGAAATTAAATTAAGTCTGTATGAATCCAATCTTACTTTACTTGAAGCAAATGCATTTGAAGATGTTTCCACAACAAATTTTTATATGCAAACTCTATTAAGAAAACGTAATATCAAAAAAGTATTATTGGTGGTTCATGACAAATGCAAGAACTCGGTAGAAATGACAGTTGCGGAAGAGGAGAATTCATTTTTTATCACATAAAAAAACTTGCGTTGTCTTATTTTTTCTCTATATCTAATTCTTCATATACTTATTTTGAGCAAAGTTTTTTTTTGCAATAGATACTTTCATTGAACTGTGACAAATAGGACACTCTGCCCACTGATGTCCACCAAAATACTGCCATTCAAAAGAACATTTAACATAGGTGCATTTAATCCAAATACCTTGTCCTGGTGCTTTTATCCAATTTTCTTGCAAAGGCTTTCTCGCACGGCGGGCAGAACGCGGAGGTCTTTTTCCCTTATATTCCAATAAAGGTTCTTGCTCTACCTAACTTAAAGAGATTTTATTGTTTTAATACATTGCAGTAGAAAGATAAAGTAGCCCAAAACAATATTAGTATCGCCTACAAAGAAATTTTGCTCTAGAAAAGGAGAGAGACATACACAGAGATGCTAGAGCAACATCATATTGTTTTATCATTCTGAGCATTCTTACCACAAAACTTTTCTAGCAATTTCTTTAACACCTTTACTACTTGGGAAAGCGACAATTTACTATCGATATAGGTAATGAGCAAATTCTTGTTGAGGGGCAAGTGCATAGAAATGTAGCAATAAAATATTTAATGAAAAGACGGAGGTCTTTGCTTATGACCAAAGATCCAAATAAGATTGAATCATTATTTTCCACTTTACCTAAAACTATAAAAATAATTGGTAAACAAGTCACTCGATCATATACGGTGAAATGGCAAAGAGAAGGTGCCGAGGACTTTCATGGTTCGCGTTTTGTATTTGTACTCGATACTGAAGAAAATGAAGAAAAATGCACCAATCCCATCATGTGATGATATTAGATCTTTTCTAATTCAAATTCTATATGTGAATAATTACCAATGCTATATTCTGTCATAAGGTGTACAAGTTGTATTGTCAATTGTACTTCCTACCAATATTGAGATAGCAAGAACTGATTTTATCGTCATTTTAGTATTTATCAAAAAATTAGATCTAAAATTGAAGCGCAAATATTATTAAATCATAATTTGAGAATTATGATTGAATGTTAAAGGAAGAAGAAGCAGCAGCCTCTACCAGTTATACCTACTCCAACTACTATTACAATGCATCCGAATACTGTTATGAAATGCTAATGATATTCTTTTAAACTGTATGCAGTTACTTTCCAAACATAAGTTCAATCGTTTGGATTATGACTCTTCTTTTGATTATATTTAACAAGTTAGAGGTTGTAATTGTAAAATTTTATACCGCTATGGAATTTTTCATTCGCAGTTGGATTAAGGATGATGAAAAAAGGAAAATATTGTGGCATAAAGCTTATCTAAAGCAGCGACGGAAGATATCTTGTATATATAAAGATGGATTAGCATATAAAAAAGGATTTATCTTTCTTGCTTTATCATCTTTATTCTGCCTTTTTACTTCCTTAATTAATTAGCCGAATTGTTATAGACAGACCATATACTATATACTTTTAGTTGACAATTAACTTCTACAATCAGTAATTTACTGTCTGCTCATTTAGAATGTATTACGATACGAGATTAAGTAAAAACAGTTTTATTTATTTACAGTTAATTACAAATATTTTGAATAGTATTAATTTCGTTCTTCTTGGAGATCCCAGTATCGTAGGCGAATTAGGAAGAAAAGGCACAACCACAGATATTGCCATTTATGACAAAAAAACATCAGACTTTATTTATACGTGGACCTTGCCTGTCACATATCCTGACAAAATTCAATCTCTATTGCAGGCTGTAAATATTGCAGAATATGCTATATTAAATGTCACAAAATTGGACAAATATCTAGGAGAAGAAATTATTGCTTTAGATTACATCAATTTCAAGGATGGATTTATTCTCCACTCCTATGACGTCGACGAAAGTAAACTGAAAATGTTAATCAAAAATACCTCACTTTCTGAATTTAAGTTATTAGATAACATCGACGAATTAAAAAAAGAAATACCTCAACTAAGACCCAAATATATTCAAGGACCTGTTAAGATTGAGATAGATCACGCTTTCGATGTTAAAGGAGTTGGAACGGTAGTACTAGGTGTGATAAAACAAGGAACAGTCAAAGTACATGATCAGCTGAAAATTATGCCTATTGCAAAAGATATTCTAGTTAAATCTATCCAAATGCATGATGATCCAGTATTGGAATCTAAGAGTCCAGCAAGAGTTGGGCTTGCAATTAAAGGTATATACGCTAATAATATCAACAGAGGAGATATAATATGTCCTCCCAATACAATGGAAGTATCTTCAGAAAAAGTCTCCGCAAAATTTACAAAGAGTGCCTTTTTCAAAGGAGATATTACTGAAAACCAAATGTATCTGATATCTATTGGATTACAAATTAAACCCGCAAAAGTAAAACCAATCGAAGGAGACATGATTGAAATCATATCTGAAAAACCTATTGTATTTTTCCATAGGCAGACATGCGTGCTATTAAAGCCAGATAGTTTGGGAACCAGGATAATCGGTAAAGCAATTATTCAATGAAAAGCCTTATCAAAAAGAAGATCTATCCAGATGATACAGTGTTGCAATTAGAAATACTGCCATCAAAGTTATGTACCTTATCGCAATACCATTTGCTGTTTTCATAGGGTAGTTTATTGACTTCAAGAATTCCCAAAATGAAAACAGATAGTAATAAATGTTGTAACTCTGCTCCTAGGCATTTTCATCCAGAAAAGAGAGGAATTAGAATTTTTGGCATAGCAGAGAGTTTCAAGAAGTCTAATTCAACATCCACTCTTGGAGGTGTTGTGATGCGGCGTGACCTCATAGTAGATGGAATCGTCTTTGGCAGTGCTACATTGAAAGGTGATGATTCTACCAAAAACATTCATGGTATGTTCAGATCCCTACAAAGAGATGATATAAATTGTATAATGCTAGATGGACTCATTATCAGCTTGTATAATATCATTGATGGTGAAAAACTCAATTATATTACAGGGCTTCCAATAATTGCAATTACATTCGAAGATTCAAGAGGTCTAGAAGAACATATAAGACATCATTTTTTAGAAAAGTCAGAGATGAAACTTGAGCAATATCGCAAATTGGGTAACAGAGACCAAGTCAGATTAAGAACTGACAAATCACTCTATATTCGATATTGGGGTCTGTCACTAAAAGGAGCATTAAATACACTTAATGCTTTTACTCTACAAGGGTCAATACCCGAACCTATTAGAGTAGCAAAACTCTTGGCAAGAGCTCATAGAAATAGTATTAATTCATAAATAATCACTCAAGATAATAATCCTACATATATTCTGATATTATCAATGAAGTCTATTGGCACATCTATGGATTCACTATAGGTAACTTTGTTTGCAATAAAGTGAGTATTCTCCGATGCAACAAATATTTTGAGCCATTGTCAGCGTTAATAGGTGTATGCAACATAATCGGAATGAAGTTATGAATCACTATGAATAGTTAATTAAAAAGTATAATAATAATAGTCTTGATAGATTCTAAACTCCTGGCCCTACTGCTGGGTCAAAGTCGGGATTTCCATCTCCATCCATATCAGAAAATTCTGTATCCATATGCTCATTATCGGCTTCGTTTTCAGGTCTATCCAATTCTTCTTCAGGTCTTTTGATTGTCTTTATGGGTCTTTCTTCCTCTGGCTTAACTATTGCAATTTCTGGCACATCAGGATAAGATTTTTCATCTGCTGACTCATTCATGGTGTGTACGTAGCATTCATCAAATATATGGATATTAATGAACTTTGATTAAAATCAGGAAGATCATAGAAGAAGAAGAAGAATATTTTGATGTTGTTCACCCTATGTTCAGTCAGTGATCAGTATCAGATAGCCGACGTGATAGAGAGCCAAAGGACAGAAGAATAGAAAACGCATATGAGAAACTAAAGCAGAAGGTGGCAAGTTAGTGTGCTGACAGAAATGAAGGATGACTAATACTCTGCAAATAATATGATTGTTAGATAAGAAGTATTATAATTAATGCTTAAGCACGGATAATCCTGCAAAAAAGACAGCTCTACACAAGCTCCCAAAGATCATTTGCATTGCATTTGCTATTGATAATTCATCTATAGATTATGTTCATAAAACCTATCAGTCCATTATAACATGTAAAGAATATTTGAAATCATAGTGGTAGATTCACCTGTACTGCGAAACTCTCTTAGATAGCTGATGACGAGTGAGGTTATTCCATGATAATCTATACTTAAAGTCATTATCTCAATGAAGCAAGTCATTGTGAACTTCAATCTCTATTAAAGCTTTATCTTCGATAAAATGATATGATGTTGCTTATCAAATTAGATATATCTTCATACTAATGCCATATTTTATCTGTCAAAATATCATCAACATCATTATCCTCCTATATTTAATCCTTGGCAGCAATAGCATGTTCGTTGATACTTTGTTGATTGTTTATCTTTGTCTTACCTGATGATAATGATTTATCTAAACCAAAGGAAGAGACAAAAGAAAGTATTTGTTGCTTTAACTTACTGTATGTTAATAAGTGTGTTTTTTTATATCCTTGTATCTATTTCTGATGGTGACTTCTGTCACGCCTGCTGCATCTGCAATGTCCATTTGAGTTATTGTTTCACCGGTATTTATAGAAGACATATAAATAACTGAACCTGCAAGTCCCATAGGATCTTTTCCAGCAGATACACCACTTTTGACAATATCATGCATGATATTCATTGCTTGACGTTTTGTCTTCTCGCTTAGTTTGGCCTTATTTGCAACTTTAACAACACACTTCATTGGATCAATCATTGGAACTTTAAGGTCAAGTTCCAATACTAGCAGTCTAAAGGTTCTTGCAAGTTCTTTATGTTTTATATTGTTAAGATGAGCAATATCGTCCAGGGTTCTTGACATTCCCATCTCTCTACATGCTATATATGCTGCTGCAGCCAATACTGACGATATTGTTCTTCCACGCACCAATCCTCTTTCCTGAACTTTTCGATAGATATAAGCAGTCTTTTCTATTACTGAATCCGGCAATCCAAGTTTATCCTTTAGTCTGTCAAGTTCACTAAAGGCCTGCCTAAGGTTTCTGTCAGTAGAAGTATGAGCCTGTGTTCTAAAGTCCCATGTCCTTAACCTTTCCATGGTAGTACGCATAGCTGCATCTAATACTTGTCCGCTAGCGTCCTTATTTGCTCTTCCAATTATTGTAGCAAGTCCTTTATCATGTCTTGCTAGAGAGGTAGGCATTCCAGTTCGACTTCTTGTATTGTTTGCTTCATCAGTCGTAAAGCTGCGCCACTCAGGACGAGTCTCTTGTACATTATCTAGCATTACCATACCACAATTTCTGCAAATGATTTCACCAGATTCATTATCGGTAATTATCTGACCACTGTTATTATTACAGATTGAACATGTAATTGATGTTTGCATGATATATATATCGTCATCTTATTATTTAAACAATAATAAACCAGATTGGATAATAATTATATAGTTTGTTTATAATTCTTTCAATGAAAGACGACATGGTATTTGCAGATTGGTTGAATATTTAATTTCATATAATCATGACATCGTGAATTCTTTCGTAGAGTATAAGGCATTCCGGTAAACCATTATTATAACTTAGAGATAATTGAAGAACTCTTACCATCGCAATTATGATAAATTCTCACTAGTTATTCTTCTATGTTCTTAAGAATATCTAGAAAACAAAAACGTCATTCTTATAACTAATTCTAGAATTCCCCTTATCGCGTCTCAAATACTAGTTTGATTTATAGAAGTGATTTATAGAAATTATATCTTCTTTTAGTTGTTGATGTCTTTCTTTCAGTTATCAATCGATTTGTTCACAGTAAATCACTCATTCTACACTATATGTCAAATACAATTTTTTATCCACTTCAATGACTCTTCTCCAATACTTTGGTTTTCCATAGAATTCTTAAATATAGGCTAAAGCATACTGATTAGATCGCAATGTCAAAGTTCATAGCTAATAATTATTTTTTTCGTAAGGTTCAAATAAATGAATCAGAACACAAAACCTTACAAAGCGGTGTTGTTTAATTATAGATGTCATTACAAAGTTATTTTCCACATCCTTACATGAGAGATAAACAACAAAAGATACTGGAGGAAATTGAGCAGGCTATTAAATCGGGATTCAAGTACATCTTTCTGGAAGCACCGGCAGGATTTGGAAAAAGTCCAGTTGCAATTGCATTGGCTAGATATCTTGGGAGCTCCCACATTTGTACTGCTACCAAAGACTTGCAAGCACAATATTCTAGAGACTTTCCTTTTATAAGGGAAGTAAAAGGAAAAAGTAATTTTATATGTATTATAAAGGACGAAATGGGTTTGGACGAAACCTGTAACTATGGTCCTTGCCTAAAGGATGATGGATATGATTGCATCTACAAAACTAAACTAGGTGATTATAAAGTACAAGGTGAAGGTACAAAATATGAAAGTATTGATCTAGATCACTTTGCTCAGAAAAAATATATTGATAAGATGAAGTCTAAATCAAGAATTATACAATTAGACTGGAAGCCATGTCACTATTATCATCAAAAATGGATCGCACTTAAATCTAGTCATACTATTTACAATTACAAGTATTTTCTATCTGATCTTTTTTATTCAAACAGTATGCAGAAAAGACAATTACTTGTCCTTGATGAGGCACATACAGTAGAATCTGAAGTGGCAGATTTTAAAAGTTTTACAGTATTTAATGAGGGCATTACTGGCTTCCTTCCAAAATTAAGTATTCCCTATGAAAACGAATATGATATCGAAACTTGGATCGCTTTCGGAACTGAATTAAGAGAAAAACTTCTTATTTTTATAGACAAAGCAAGCACAATACTCGAAAAAAATATTGAACAATATCCCTTTACAGAGAAAAATCTCATTGATGCAATAACAAAAGAGAAGAATTTAACGACAGTTATTGAAGATATGAGAACTAATAAGGATAATTGGATTGTGACAAACGTAGAAAAAACTGCTAATAACCAGTTACGAAAAGTATTAGTTACTCCCATTGATGTTTCGTCTTACTTTAAAGACATTCTAGACAAAGGCTCGATATCTCTCTTTATGAGTGCAACTATTTTGAGTAAGGATTATCTATGTAAAATTGTAGGCATTAAATCGGATCAGGTAAAATTTATTCGTGTCCATGAGTCAAATTTCCCTCTAAAAAATAGACCGATTTATCTTATGAATGTTGCCTGGCTTAATGCAAAAACAATGAATCAAAGTTTACCTGCCATAGCCAATGCTGTTAACAATATCATGACCACACATAAAAAAGAAAAAGGAATTATTCACACTACATCTTACTCTCAACTTCGATT
This sequence comes from Nitrososphaeraceae archaeon, assembly GCA_029240435.1. Classification (GTDB taxonomy): domain Archaea; phylum Thermoproteota; class Nitrososphaeria; order Nitrososphaerales; family Nitrososphaeraceae; genus JAJNBK01. The sequence continues at coordinate 11,982 of JAREAI010000082.1, forward strand.
TATAAAGGAAAATATTTGTAAAGAAAATGCAATTAGACTTATAGAAACAGGATCAAAATTCGACCGAAATGAGATGCTCGAAAAGCATTATAAAAGTTCAAAACCAACAGTACTCATATCTCCATCCTTATATCTTGGAGTAGATCTAAAGGATAATCTTTCTAGATTCCAGATTATTGTGAAAGTGCCATATGCAGATCTTACTGATAGGAAAATTTCTGTTATGAAACAAAG
>JAREAI010000351.1:0-2879 GCA_029240435.1 Nitrososphaeraceae archaeon
AATAAAAGCTGCAAAGTCTACATCAACAAGAAACTCTGATGAGGCTAAATTAAATACATTATAAATAACAAATAGTACTGTAACAATTGATACTATAACCACAATTCTTGGCTTAATTGTACCACGTAATGAGCGGAGGACTGTAAACAAATGTAATGCTAAGAATACATATCCAGCAAACCAGAAGCCGTCTGTAATGGATATTAATCTCTGCTCCTCTATGTGTAATGCATAATAGTAATACAAAAGGGTAAGGTCTGCAGAGAACCAAGAAATAAGACCTAATGTGAGAAGAAGATATGACTTGCCATGAAGTCCGTGAATGCCATGCCGACAGACTGCAATTATAGCTAAACTTGAAGCAACAGCTCCAGTTATGTTTAATATCCAAATAGCTGTAGAATGTTTCTTATGTGGATCTGAGAAAACTATTACAGAGTTTGCAATTATTGCCGAGAGAATTAGCCCTAAAATAAGAATCTTTAACGTTAGTTTATGATGATTCTCCTTTCCTACTGTAGTCAGATAAACCGATCAATGGAGATGGTATGATTATATAAAGTTTAATCTGCTAGATTTAAGCCCTATTTGCGGAGGAATTACATTTTTTGGTGGAAATATTGTGAGCCTAAGTAAAGATAATACTTTTTTTATACGTCCATATGGGGAGAAGATTCAACCTTTGCTCTTTTTGACAAAATAACCAAAAGCGGAGATACTAGACATAATGGATGTATTTTCTGATTTATTTATACTATAGAGTCATCCAATTACCTATTAGATTTCTTCTGTTTCAAAAAAAGAAATAGGTATTATAAACCTCTAATTAAGAAATAAACTGTTCAAAACATACATTGCAAGCTTCACAATTTTCTCACAATCCGTGAAGATATAAAATACCTCTGGCTATGGCAGTAAAATGTATGACGCAATAACACTTTTAATTAAATTGTATCCCAGAGAGACATATGATGATACTATTCTTTTCTTAATTCAATATAAGGAGAAGCAGATTCAAACTAGCAGTAAGCAGCTTTATCATCATCATCACCAGTAGTTTAGATGGCTCTACATGTGTTATGATATCATCAAGAAAAATGAAAACAAAAAGCCAACTATCTTAATTACCTATAGTCTGTTTATATATTAGAATAATTTGAATATTAACAAAAGTAAAGTTTGCATTTCCTTGTTCTTCTTCTTCCTGGCTGGACTTTGTGAGATAGGCGGTGGTTATTTGGTGTGGTTGTGGTTAAGAGAAGACATGAGTTGGATTTATGGTATCATTGGTGGTTTTGTCTTATTCTTGTATGGTATAGTTCCCACTTTTCAACCATCTTATTTTCACAGAATTTATGCTGCGTATGGAGGAATTTTTATTATAATGGCATTATTATGGGGTTTGATCTTTGAAGGAATTTACCCTGATTTATTTGATGTAATAGGAGCAGTGATTGCTATTGTAGGTGTTGTAATAATATTCTATACACCAAGGAAAGGTGAGAAACAAGTCTGGTTGAAGTAGCGATATTAGCTACGCTTGCATTATTCTTTGTGGCTGCAATAGCAGAAATAGGTGGCGGCTATCTTATATGGCAATGGTTGAGAAACCATAAGAGACTACTTTTCGGCATATTTGGTGGGATAATCTTATTTGCCTATGGAATTATCCCAACCCTTCAACCAGCAAGCTTTGGAAGGGTCTATGCTGCTTATGGAGGAATATTCATAATATCGTCTATTGTATGGGGAATCATAGTAGATAAAAAGAAACCAGACAAGTATGAAGTGATAGGTTCAGTAATTGCACTTGGCGGAGCTGCAGTAATTTTTTATGCGCCACGCTGACATAGTACGATACAGAGTTAAATTAATCTTGAAGAGGGGATTTTTTATTTTCTATTAATAAATACATAAATTAAGCATAGGTAGCAAGCAAAGGAATGAAAGTTTTTTTGTAATAAAATGTAATAAAGCGTATATAATTACATATCTTAATAGCATAGAGGAATATCACATCTTTCAACAATACAAAAGGCGGTGGTGTTCCTCTTGTATCTATAAAAAAGGCTAAGGTAGTAATTATACAAATGGCTCTTCAAATGTCTCAAGCACAAGGAAAATCTATAATGGGAGATCTATATTTGTTTTAATCATACTATTATAGGATTGAAAGAGGATTGTGTTCAAAAGCGTAAGACATAGAGAGAGATGTATATTTATTTAATAGAGACAAATTATTATTTAATCCACAACAACAACAATATGGTCTCCAATTACTGTTTTAGAGTTCCTATACTTCCAGGAGGAATAGAACAAATGAGAATATGGAATGAGCAAAATATTATTAATAGTGAAAACATGATGAAATTTTTAGAGCGGCGGCAGCAGGAATATCACGTGAGCAGGTATGGATTCAACATTTACCGCAAGGAGATTTTGCAGTTGCCAGCTATGAGACTAATGACCCTGAACAATCATTCAAAATATTAGCTGCATAGAATGAATGAACCGTGGGCTGCAAAGTTCCGGGAGCATTTGAAAAAACACATATGGATCAGATATCACTCAATCATCTATCTATGCAACTGAGTTAATATTCAATTGGATGGGATAACTAGAAACTATTCTGACCCTTCTATACGCGGTGGTACCTAATCCTATCGAACCAGCATTAGCCACGTCTTTTATCTGAGAAAGATAAACTAGAATAGAGAGATAAGAGACAAAGAAATAGAAAAATAATTTATACCGATAAAAAATACAACTACTATTACTACTACCTTCTCCTTGCTACTATTGTATGTGTCTCCTCTACATACCATCTAATAGTATCCTTAAACTTTGACCACCAATCCAAAAATGAATCAGCACTATCA
>JAREAI010000352.1:0-2867 GCA_029240435.1 Nitrososphaeraceae archaeon
GTATGAACCTAATAACAAAGATAATAATATATTTGTAGAAGCAGATAGAGGAAGACTCATTCAAGTTATTTCAAACTTACTAGATAATGCTATCAAATTTACCAAAGAAGGAACTATATCTATTATCACAGAAAAGAAAGATAGTAAAGTAGTTGTTAGTGTTAAGGATACAGGTACTGGAATAGACCCAGAAATATTGCCAAGACTATTCTCAAAGTTTGTTACAAAATCTGAAAGAGGAGGTACAGGATTAGGATTGTTTATTTGCAAAAATATTGTAGAAGCTCATGGTGGTAAGATATGGATTGAGAATAATAATATTTATGATGGAAAAAAAGGATCTACATTTACATTTAGCCTACCAGTAAGCAATAGCAACATCCACAGATATGTAATTTTTTAATAAACAATATTATTATTACCATTTTGAATATTTGCTGCTATGGCTGTAAAAGGAAAGCATGTAGCTATAATAGCAGCAATAGGCATAGTAATAGCAGTAATACCAATATCTGGTCAATCTTTTCAACTTGCTGCTGCTACTGTTGTTTCTGTAACAGCATCAACAGATCAGATTATGCCGGTGTCCACTAAGCACCTAAAAATAGCATTATTAACTGATGCTTTATTCAGTGATGCAGGCTGGGGTGCATTCGCATACAATGCCGGACAAGCAATAAAAACAAAATATAGTCACGAATTTGAATTTAAAGATAATGTTGCAATTCCAGATATAGAGGCTACATTAAGAGATTATGCTGATAAAGGTTCTGACTTGATTATAGCTCATGGTTTTGAATGGGGGGAACCAGCTATAAAGGTAGGAAAAGACTATCCAAATACAAAATTTGTAGTTTTTACTGGCCTTGCTAAGTCAACCAATGTTGCTTCCATTTTCCCAATGCAGCAAGAAGGATCCTTTCTGTTAGGAGCACTTGCTGGGATGATGTCAAAAACAGGTGTGATTGGTTATGTCGGTGGAGATGTCACATATCCAAATCTTGTCAATATTTTTGAAGGATATAAACAAGGTGCAAAGTTGATGAATCATAACGTTAAAGTACTTGTTACATATTTAGATGATTTTGATAATCCGGCTAAAGGAAAGGAAGCAGCAATATCGCAAATAAATGCTGGTGCTGACTTTTTGTTACACGTAGCTGATACATCTGGTCATGGTGTTATTGAGGCCGCTAAAGAAAATGGAATATATGCATTTGGTGCGGTCTCAGATCAGAACAAACTGGCCCCAGAAACTGTTCTGACCTCGTTTGTCTTGGATGTAGATAAGGCATATGACCAAGCTGTTAAGATGGTTCAAGCAGGCAAATTCAAAGGAGAAATATATAAGCCTGGACTAGAAATAGGCAAAGGGGGTGTAGGAGACGGTATTGTCTATCTAGCACCATTCTATGGCTTAGAGAATAAAGTTCCTGAAGATGTAAAATTGAGGCTAAATCAATTAACACACGATATAATAAACAAGAAGATCATAGTGCCAGAGAGATATAATAGATAAGAAAAGAGATACAATCATAGTTATACTACGAAGAAAACGATAATCTAAAATATATGTACATATGAAGAAGAAAGCTCAGAGTAGCGAGACGAACAACCCATTTTTGAACAACAAAAAAATAGACTGATTAAATAGAACAGAAACTCTTAATAATTGTAGATTTGAAATTAGCAATACACATACACACAACAGTATAGTCCAATAGGAATACAGATATTTTCACCGTTTTACTCATAGGAAATTGAATAGTAGATTTGACTTCTTTTATTTGCTATTAGTTATTTACCATCAGCGACGACAATACAACCCAGAGGACATACCATACCACAAGTATTATATGTTATCTCTATAATACTCAGAAATACTAGTCAAAGGAAATTATCACGCATTTATAATTATGACTGAGATTCTAGCTCTTCCTTTATTCTCTTGGCCAAATCATATATCGAAATCGGTTTAGAGGCAAAACAACTTACATTAAGTTTAGGGAACCGCCTTCTAAATTCTTCATAAGATGGCTCAAATGCTGTCAAAAAACATATCTTGACCTTTTCGTCTTCCTTTTTTATTTCTTGACATAATTCAAAGCCATTCATTTTTGGCATTTTAATATCAAGGAGTACCAGGTCATATGAACCAGCCTTAAAATTTGATAATGCTTCTACGGGATCATTGAATGTATGAACTTCAAATCCATTATATTCTAAACCCATCTTCAAACTTGAAGTAATATCAGGTTCGTCATCTACAATCAGAATTATTCTATACGGAGTAGGTTTGCTTGCAATGTTCTTATCGTTATTATTCTGCATAACTATTTCTTCTTGTGATCATTGTTTTAGTTGTGCTATATTTGGTTGTTGTTTGGATGTGAATGTTGTTGTTGTTGTTGTTGTTCATCATCTGATACCATGATCCCTTCTTGTTAGTCTCATCTTATTGACTATCAATTTCGTTGGTGAGTTAATATGCAGCAGCAAAATCTATCTTAATGTAAGTACAGATACCATTTTTATAAAAATATAGAGCATGTCCTCTTTGTCAATCGTAATGACTGGCAAATTCTATTATAAAAAAAATTAGGGATAATAAATGATAGTTATTGGGGTGTTGGAGATTTTACTTCAGCATCTACTGTATATGTTACAGTAAATGGTTTTCCATCTAATGTGTGGAAAGCTAATGCGTTACCTGTAAACGCAAATGAACCTGCATTGATAGGTGTATCTGTAAACTGCTTCATCAAAGAGATAGCAACCTTTCCATTACCAAATGGGGCATTCAGTGGTTCGCCACGAGCTTGGTCAGGTGCTTGAGAAGGAGTGTATCCATGCAGAACTACTGCTTC
>JAREAI010000353.1:0-3649 GCA_029240435.1 Nitrososphaeraceae archaeon
CTTCTGTGTTTCAATTATGATGCAACTGTACGAAGACTGAATTCGTCTTCTATAGGATTTTCTGGTGCTTTTGCATTTATTGAGGTTATTTGAACTCTTAATTTATAGTCGGCATTGCCTTTTAGAAATGCGCCTTCAAGATGATATGCTCCAGTACTGCTAAAGTCTGGCCCGTATGCTCGTGTTTCATTACTTCCTGCTATCAATTCTAGTGGTAATGATTCACCAGCTGTAACAAATATTCTTGAAAAGACCGTATCAATATTATTCTGTAGTATAGTAATATTGTAAGTAAGCGGCGTTGTTCTATCCAATGGTACTGTTATTGGTTTAAAATCTAGCAGTGTTCTAATGTTTTGAGTAAGATTAAGCGTTCTACCTGTCCCTGAGGATAATTCAAAATTATTGCCTCTCTCTATTGCATCACTTACTGATACTGCTGCAACTCTCCATGGATGAATCTCACAATGGTATAGGAAATCTCCTGCTTTGTTGAAAGTATACTGAAAGAATGAATTTGCAGTTGCTGGCATAATTCCTGAATTAAAAACTGAACCAGCGTCAGAAGCACTAGGTGATCCACTAGTTACTGTATGTGGTTGTCCCATGTCGTTGTTAATCCATGCTAGGGTGGTACCAGTAGGTACAGCCATTGCTGGAGGATAATAATGGTATGGACTATCCCTTTGTGCTGCTCCTGGAATAATGCTTACTGCATATGTAGCTTGGATATTTTGTAATGTAGCCATAGTTCCTGTTTGTGCATATGAATTGATTGTTGTTGTTGTTATTGTCGTCAATGCTGCTGTGAAAATCAGTATGACTAAGACCGATGTTGTTAACAAGGATTTTCTGATTTGTATCATCGTTATGACATCCTGTAAAAATTATTTATCTTGTCTGACTGCACTGCATTGCTATGCAATTGAAGAGCCTTCAAGTAAGCAAGGAATAGTCATTTTGACTGATGATGTAGTCTCTAAAAAATGATTAAATCTAAAGGAGTACAAGTAATATGTGCACTTGGTGGATATAAAAAACTCAATAGTATTACAATCCCAATATATGATGATTACTATCTGATTTTAATATTTGATGTACATACTAAATTTTTAACCAATTAATAATGGAAAGTTCTCTATCTGGTAACAAAACAAAAGAACATTTATTGTTTAGGAATAATGCAGTGAATGAATGAATAGATATACTCAAGCCGTCTTACTTATTACAACTTGTTTATTTAGCATCTAATTAGATACATAATAGTGTTTCCTCTCTAGATTCTCTCAAATAATTAATTAGTTATGATACACATTATGCAGCTATATCAATTGAATATTATAATATTATGTAGAATGCAGTGCATTGCAATAAAGACCATAATATCAAATACCACTTGTCTTTTTTTAATAAGTGAATAAGATGAGTATTGAATCCATACCAGTTTCTAGTTTTATGACCAAGAACATAAAGACAGAGACTGAAGATCAGAATATACAAGCGATTTGTAAGATCATGAATGAAAACAATATTGGCAGTGTAATTATTATAAAAACTAGAGATGGTAATAATCAGGCTGTAAGAATAATTACTGAAAGAGATGTTGTCCGCATAATAGGATTGTTGGAACCTCATTTGCTACAAATACCACTACGCGATTTAATGAGCAAACCTCTTATCACACTCCCCCCTAATAGGTCTATCAAAGATGCAATTCAGACAATGCAGCTAAATAATATCCGAAGAATTCCAATAGTTGAAAAAGAAAATTTAGAAGGTATAATTACTGATAAGGATATATTCAAAGCAATAATGAATAATCAAATTTCTATAAATAACTTGGTTTCTGATAATGCATTGACAGGACAAAGTAGTGTAGTATTTGATCAATACAGGGAATACCTCTTTAGCGATAATTTTTTGCAAAGGAGATAATAAAAGTTAGTATTATAAATCCATTATTTATTTAAAACCTCAATTTATTCTCACTATAGTCAATGTATGTAAAAACACTTGCTGTCATGTTGAAGCCAAAGGAAAGAAGCTTTCATCAGAGTTATCAACTATTCAAGTGGGATAAATTCCAATGACCATAATATCATTCATAGATGAAACTATCTGTTATATTTCATTTCTCTTAAGAGTAAAACTGCATCAGATAAATTGAATATGTAGGGACCTTATTTTATTCTCGCTTGAGTTAATATTTTGAAGTTCATTACTTAATTCAAATTTAAATTTTGCCTTTAATGTTTGACCCTTTTGAAATGTCAATAATGCCTCAACAATATCATTATTATTAGTATTATTTTCTTCGTAGATCTGAAGATCCTTGTTTATGTTCTTCTTATTCTTGATTTCTTTAATTAGAATTCGATGTAACAGAGATTCATTAGCCATAATTGCAATTTTCAAAAAAGGTTCGATCTGTGACCAGCCTCTTAGCCCTTGTTCCAATTTACTAAATGGTTCGTATACTATAGCATCGGGCCAGAAAAGATCTTTTAAACCCTCAATATCTTTACGCTTGATAAGTCTAAAACATTCTTCTACGATCTTCTTATTAGTACAAAATTTTTTCTTGGGTCTTATATCACAATAGATCCGAATAGCTCTATAAAAGACGCAATTGAGACTATGCAGCTAAAGGATATTCGCAGGCTTCTAGTAGTTGATAATAGAGGAAAAGCTGTAGGTATAATTACAGATAAGGATATGTTTAGAGCAATCAGGACAAATAAGGACTTGTTGACCAGCTTGCTAAGTGATCAATTGTTAATAGAACACAGAACAGTACTTGAACAACTTCATGAAAATATATTCAGCGATATCCTTCATCCAAGATAAATATATTTTATTAATACTCGATATTAGAATTTTTTTGCTAGATTCTTTTTACAAATATATCAATATATCCTGAAAAGCAATTTGATATCGAATACATATTTTTACTAGTTAAGTAGAATAAGTTCTCAAAAGGAATATTCTTTGTTTTCATAAATTGATGATGAAGAAGAAGAACAAAACCGTTTATGCAGAATTGTTTTTTTTCATATTTTTGTTGGTATCGTTTCTAAATAGATAGCTTATACAATAGTAGAGGAAAGAGATAAGTTATCTCGAATATAATACTCATAATATCAAAATCTTCATTTAGCAGATTTTATTATTTTTTGCTTACAAGAAAAGAATGTGGTAAATTTCTTTTGCTATAACTGTATCTATTTTTCTTTTATAAGCACTACATTACAACATTATTATCTGAAGGTAAATGAGTAAATAATATAGGCATTACCAGTTTGATAATTGATATATTCTGAATTTTCTAATCCTAATTTTCTTAAAGCATGCTACAATTTTGGAGTAAGACCTGAATATGTAGTATTATCAATTTCTTAGCATTTCCACATTTTTTACTTATGGTCATAAATATCACAGTATTATATATCAAATCTATATTATGCATTTAAGAGATTTTTGTACTGCATTGCATTACAGTATATACTATTCTTTATTTCATCATAGGATTTAATAGCATTAGGTAAATCATCTATTAAGTCTGTAGCGGTCATATGCAGTCCTACTCGTTGATATGATAGATCTGCTGCTATTCCGTTGAAATAAACTCCAAGAACTGATACATCGAAAG
>JAREAI010000354.1:0-3601 GCA_029240435.1 Nitrososphaeraceae archaeon
ATTTTTATCTTTTGTGGGAGCAATAATCTCTACTGGCGTACGAGGAATAATTAAAGATATGGTAAAAAAAAATATGTTCAATTGTATAATAACAACATGCGGTTCTTTAGATCATGATATAGCAAGATCTTTTGCTAAATATTACCCTGGAGATTTTAATATGGATGACTATGATCTTAAAAAAAAAAATATTCACAGATTAGGGAATGTGTTCATCCCTGTAGAAAATTATGGTCCTTTAATCGAAACTAAAATACAAGAGTATATTAATGAATTTTACAAAGAGAATAAACAATTTGCATGTTATGAATTCATTGACTATATAGGAAGTAAATTAGGAGAAACATCTTTTTTATATTGGGCTCACAAAAACAAAATCCCTGTTATTGTCCCTGGTATAGTCGACGGAGCGGTAGGAAGTCAGATTTGGCTATTTTATCAGAATCACAAGGACATGTTTCTTAATATTTTAAAAGATCAAACGAAACTGTCTGATATCATATTTGAAGCAAAAAAAACTGGTGCGTTAATGTTAGGAGGTGGAATATCCAAACATCATACTCTATGGTGGAATCAGTTTAGAGATGGATTAGATTATGCTGTTTATATTACTACTGCTAATGCTTGGGATGGAAGCTTGAGTGGAGCAGAAGTGAAAGAAGCTATTTCATGGAATAAGATAAGAGCAGATGCAAGGCAAGTTACTATACATGGCGAAATTACAACATTATTACCTTTTCTTTATTCATCTCTTAACAATCCTCTCTCTGGATTATAAATCCCTATAATTGGTTTGATTCATTTCCCAAGGTAACTGTCAATGACTATCACTGTTTAGTGAATGTGATTTTCATTAGGCGATATCAATTGTGATGTATTTAATAGATAGCCATTACCTTAAAAAGGAAGTAGAAAATAGTAGTTTATTACATTGTTATCGGGCAATAAAGCATTATTTAGAATTAACTCCTTTCAATTACCAAATATATTATTGATAATGGGTTTGAAGCTTATTTAAATTGGCATGATTACCAGTCTTGGTATCCTGAAGGAAGATTTGTACCCACAACTTCACAAGTTGCTCTTCATCTTATAGCAGCAACGATGTATAAAATTTTTGGTTTTGGCAGTTCACTTTTGGATTTTGTGATAATGTTCCCAGTAATAATTGGATCTCTTACTACTATAGTTATTTTTGCTCTTGTACGAAATTTAAGTGGTACTACTTCAGGGATGTTCGCAAGTCTTTTGTTTGCTTTTATGCCTGCAATAATTCAGAGAGGCAATTTGGGATGGTTTAAGTCTGAGCCTTTAGGTCTTTTCTTGGCACTATTGTCTGTCTACTTGTTTCTCTCTTCTATAAAAAGCAGAAATATCAAACGAACTATTTTAACAGCAGCAGGCGGAGGACTAATTCTCGGATTAGCCAATTCTTCATGGGGTGGAATTCAATATTTCAGTATTCCATTAGGAATTTTCTTTTTTTTGTTACCTTTTCTTAGAAAAGATTCGATATTTCTTTATGGTATTATTAGCTTCACGTTAATTACTTTAATAACAGCAGGTGCGTTTCCTCGTCCTGGTATTTCCTTTGTTATAGGACTCCCTGGGATAGCTCTTATTGTTGGAATGATATTTGCAATTGTAGGAACCATCATAAGAACGAAAAGTTCTCCTGCAAAAGCTAATCGAAATCTTATTGCAGCACTGGGGATATTTGTTTTAGTTACTGTTAGTATATTTCTAGTAGGTGCTTACCAACCCTCTTCATTTCGATATCTTGTTGCAATAAATCCTTTTTTGTCTTCTCATAATCCTTTGGTTGAATCAGTTGCCGAGCATTCGACTCCAACAGTCATTGACTATTTTACAGATTATTCAATATTGTTGATATTTGCTGGATTTGGGGTTTGGGTTTCATTTTCTAAAAGAACAGACATGACAATTTTTGCTTTAATAATAGGATTAACTGGGCTGTATGTGAGTGCAACATTTGCAAGACTAATGGTATATTCATCTATAGCAATTGTAATACTTGCCTCTATCGGGCTTTATGAATTAACAAGAAGCATTTTGCAAAACAGGATTGAGAATCAAAACAAGATAAAGGAAAGGGAATTTCGAAAAAATATTAAAGAAGGTAAGATTTTACCAGACGTAAAACCTCTAGTCAAAATTTCCTTTGTGGCAATGGTTGTCTTCTTAATTTCTATTCCTTTGATTGATTATAATGGATTGATATATCCAAAGAATTTTAATTGGATAAGCTCTGCAGATATCCCTCCATCGATAGTAAATGGCGCAACAGGTTTTAGGATGCAAGTACAAGATTGGGAAGATGCAGTCGATTGGATAGCCAACAATACACCCAAGGATTCAGTAATAGCTTCATGGTGGGATTATGGATATTGGATAACGACATTAGGAAATAAAACCACTTTAGCTGATAATGCAACAATAAATCAAACCAGAATAGAAACTATAGCTAAAATGTTAATGAGTGAACAAGAAACAGCAACTCAAATTGTTCAAGACCTGAAGGCTGATTATATAGTGATATATATTGTTGCAGATAGGCATAATGGTCCCAATGGGAATGCGTTTTACACTTTAGGAAGTGGAGGAGATGAAAGTAAAAAACAATGGTTTATGAAGATTGGTGGTTTCAACGAAAGAGATTATGTAGAAGATGATGGATTTACTCCAAATGCAAATTTTTGGAATAACACCTTACTTGGAAAACTGATTCCTTTTACCCCTATATCCTACGCATCGTTTGGTAATGGTATGTTAACTAATATCCAACCAGAATATTCAAGTGGAACAATCGCTCTAAATCTTAAAGATATAAAATATCCAATAAACGGAACAAGTGACCAACCGTACAAGCTGGTATATGCGTCTCCCAGTTTTGAAAATGATAATGAGGACATTGTTTTTGGTGTTTTTGTTTATCAAGTTAACAAAAATTATAAACCAAATCCTATCTCTCAACAGTCGAATACAAATCTTAATGAAACACAAGACAAAGAATCAAATACAGCAGATGAAAGACCTGAAAATATGATTAAGGCTAATATGACACCATCTGATAATATTGCAATTTTAAAAACATCTCTTGGAAACATTACAATAGAATTCTTTCCAGGAGCAGCTCCAAAACATGTTAACAGCTTTCTGAATCTGTCAAACACAGGTTTTTACGATGGAACTATTTTTCATCGAATAGTAAAAGATTTTGTTATACAAGGAGGAGATCCAACTACAAAGAATAGTACTCAAAAAGATAGATGGGGAACTGGAGGACCAGGTTATACTATTGATGCTGAATTTAATGACATTCCACATGAACGAGGAACATTATCTATGGCGAGAACCGCAGATCCTAATAGTGCAGGTTCACAATTTTTTATAGTTACCAAAGATTCAAGATTCTTGGACAATCAATATACCGTTTTTGGAAGAGTCATTGATGGAATGGAAATAGTAGATAAAATAGAAGATCTTACTACAAATCAATCTTCTGATCAACCAATCGATTTCGAAAAAGCAAAGATTCAAAAAGTTATGATAGAGCAGAGAAAAGACACCATTTAGTAAA
>JAREAI010000083.1:0-9099 GCA_029240435.1 Nitrososphaeraceae archaeon
ATTCATTGTTTCATAGAAAAACAATAATATGTTAACAGTAGTAATTCTAATGTATAGATATTTTTATATCGTTGCTACAATAGAAAACTATGGTATACGGTAAAGCAATTTTGAAATTAATGAAAGGATTTTGGCGGTCTTTATAGTAGATTCAACTAGTCAAATATGGAAACTATCTATCGCACATGATGCTAAATTGACATATCGATGGTCGAAACAGTAAAATCAGAGTAAGATATTAAATCGAAAACCTAGAGACAAATTTCCTTAGGAAAAAGTTTATGGGATATCTCCGGATACGATGATCAGAATTATCAGGATCTACGAGGTAAATCAGATCATAGTGTACTTTGTAAGAGTCACGTTGCACCAGCTGAAATCACAGACGCAGTTATAGATTATCTGTATGAATCTGACGAACTAGTTAGCTATTCTAGCTTATAGTTAGATTAGTATCGTAAATGTATTATTAATACATTTAGTAGCTATAAACAGGCTAATCAAACTTATCTTATAAAAAGAATAAACAAAAGATTCTAGATCTAAATCAATATTATATGGATTAATTTATACTTCCTAGAGCATTAAATGCTAACGAAGAAGAATTCTATTGGTCTTGTATTGATTCTTTCTTTTGCCATATTAATTCTTACTATTCCAAATGCAATGGGTAAAGAAGTTAGTCCTATTTTTGCAATTTCTGTAGTAGTTATGCTCTCAGTCTATATAGTATTATCATTTGAAATGGTTCATAGAACTTCAATTGCACTTTTAGGGGCAATAGTAATTGTTGCTGCTGCAATTACATTTGGAATAGTGAATGCAGAAGAGAGCTTTGAATTCATTATAGACGTTATTGATTTCAATACCATAAGCCTGCTTCTCGGAATGATGATAATAGTGGCGATTCTCGGTGAAACAGGAATATTTCATTGGATTGCTATCAAAGCAAGCAAGATTAGCAAAGGAGACCTTTGGAAATTAATGCTAATCTTGTGTACTTTTACAGCTGTTGCATCGATGCTAGTTGACAACGTAACGATTATCTTACTTATGGTTCCTGTTACTTTATCTGTATTTAGAATTCTAAATGTATCTTCAATTCCATTTATTATTGCTCAAGTCCTTGCGTCAAATATTGGCGGAGCTGCTACACTTATTGGAGATCCTCCTAATATAATTATTGGTTCAGCAGCAAATATTGATTTTATTTCATTTATAGTTAATATGGGTCCAACAATAGCAATTACTTTTGCAGTCTCTTTATTACTATTAAGATTCATTTTCAGAAAAGAACTAAAAGTGCAAGTTCACAATTTTAGGGAATTAATGAATGCTGACGAAAGTGCACTTATTAAAGACAAAAGTGTCTTGAAAAAATCCATGATTATTCTTTTCAGCGTAGTCTCACTATTCGCAGTTCATAGTATACTTCATCTAGAGGTTTCTGTTATTGCTTTGGGAGGTGCTGCGATATTACTTGTTATAACGCGACTACATGTGGAAAAGGTATTACATGAAGTAGATTGGTCCACACTAATCTTTTTCACTGGTTTATTCATTATTGTGGGCGTTGCAGAGCAAGCTGGTGTGATAACAGCTTTGTCTTCTGTAGCGATTGGGATAACTGGTGGAAATCCTTGGTTGACCTTTCTAATGGTTATTTGGTTATCTTCTATTGCAAGTGCATTTGTAGATAATATTCCATTTACTGCTACTATGATTCCACTGATTCATACACTTAACACAAATCCCGCCATAATGGCGGCTTTTGGTGATTTTAATATCAGCCCGTTATGGTGGGCTTTAGCATTAGGCGCAGACCTCGGGGGAAATGGTACTTTAATCGGCTCTAGTGCAGGTATAGTAGCAGCTGGTCTAAGTGTAAAATATGGTCATCATATAAGTTTTAACAAATGGTTTAAGATAGGATTTCCATTTATGATAATAACTGTAGCAGTCGGGACTGTAATTCTTACTCTATTACTTATGTTGATGGAAGCAAAATTGTAATTATACTGATTGAACTTGGCAAATATTTGAGTTTAAGACTATGCTAGTTGGAGTAAAAATTACTGTATATTACAACTATTTAACTTGATTACTGTTTCTTTGTTATCAAAGTAAGGCGAAGATTGGTTTTACAATTTACTTTCCTCTTTTGATAAGTTTGATCGCAATGTCTAATATAGGTCCACTCACAAGACATAATTTGAGAATTTCTGTAACTATTATCTTTCAACCCTTCTTTCGTCAATAAAATATCTACCTTCTTTAATAGCAACCAAAGATTTGGCCAGATCGTCAAAGTATAGGTGCGCAAGTCTTGCTTACTACCCAGAATGTTTTGATCGTTCACACCAACAAAGAGGATGATATGGAAAGAGTTCTTCCATAATAACTAAGATATCATCTCTCCTCCTCCTACTATTCCAATATCCGGATGTTTACCTGAATAGGAAGACATACTGGCTCATCTAACTACTTTCAGTATTTTCTTCATAGGTATTTTTGGTTTTTTTGGATGAACAAATATTCAAAATTTCAAAAGATATATTATCATCATCATTATGAAACACAAGAAAAATATGGGTTGCATTTACACAATAATCAATTATCTGTTATAATATCGTCATGCAAGATTTCGGGATTTTGATTATTTCTCTGCGCCTACTTATTTAGATACTATTTGCTACAATGTTAATACTTAATACTACTGGTCATTATATCTTGAATTTAAAAGAACCTAACAGCTGTGGTAGATCTAATTTATATTGAAAAGATGCCTCTTTACACAAATAAAGAGTTATCTATTATTGCGATTTTAGAGAATACGTCTATCTACCAATATTTTGGAGAAATATTTCTTATTGAAATTATGGTATGATAATGACGATGACTATCACAATTAGTGGTACCCACAATGTAGATTATAGATAGTAGTTAATTGGAAACTTGGAATATTATAGTTGTCCCGTTGAGTATCATCCTATCAACCCTTACTTTAGCGAGCACATAGATATGTATATGTATGTGTGTGTCAGACAACAAATAATATCACATGCTAGTCTAGTCGAGACTTTGGATGATTTATCCTCACTCAGCGAGGACTTATATTGTACCGATTTAGCATTAATACTTTTTTCCAAATTTCCTCCATATTGGACTAAGAAGCTAAAGTAAGTTTGTAATTTACTTACCTCATTTTGTACTCAGAGCATTTGGTTGAAAGTTTAGATTATAAGAATAAAAAACACTTCGTATGGAGCTAAAAAAGAATCAGCTGGAGTAGTAGTGGTAAGTACAGTGATCAAGAATAATTAAAATCAATCTATTATAACACCATCTTGTTACCACAAGTGTAGCACATATGAATATTCTTTTAACCTTATCTGTGAATATATGTATCGGCAGAATAACGTTATAGTAATCAATTAGGAATAGTCTTATTTCATAGACAATCATGAAATTTTAAAGAAAATACCAGATCATCCCAATTAACTTTGGAAAGCAGTATAGAAACAACTATGTTTTTTAAGATTAGCATTGTAATATGACCCGTGTTGACAGAGAGAAGCCCATTACATAAGTGCATTATGGAGCCATCATGAATATTACTATTCATATTCTGGCAAAAGAAAGATTGTAAAATTCAAATTAGCATTTAGTCAAAAAAGTAATTTTGTATAATAGAAATCTCTTCTTATTAAGACTGAACAAGAGATCTTGCTAGCAGCAGTATGTTTCTCTTTCTTTCTCTTATCCTACGGAAAGAATATGGAAGCCAGTGACTTCCATAAGGTATATATTCAGATACTCTAAATTTTCTGTCTACAAGATTTTTCTTTATCTGATCACAAATACCCATTAATAATTGAAATTCGAAATGCTTCTTAATATCGTCGAATTTTTCTGATAATTCGATTGCTTCCTCAATAAGTTTGGAGTCATGAGTTGCAATTGCAAAGGTAGTATTGCTATTGCTATTTTCAAATAACATCCTCATCAATTTAGAGAAATTTGAACTGATTTTATCGGCAGATTGAAATGCATTCTCCTCACTCTCCCTATATGCTCCTTTAACTAATCTAACATTTGCTCCTTCTTCCAATAAATGCAATAGATCACTCGAGCTTCTTTTAAGATAGGACTGTAATGCTATCCCTGTCTGTTTATAATCTTTAAGAAGTTCAAGGTAAATTGCTATTGTATTTTCAACGAATTGACAAGATTCAATATCTATCCACATAAATTTGCCCAAACTTTTTGCTTTATTAGCGATCTGTTTAAAATTATACAAACATGTTTCATAACTAATTCTTAGGCCGATTTGTGTTGGTTTTACTGATATAGAACCGTCTATTCTATTGCTTTTTAAGAGAGCCAGCAATAAACAATATTCATTTACTGTCTGCTCAATCTGCGTGGCATAAATACTGTCTTCGCCAAGGAAATTCAGAATAGCAGACATTCCTTTATTGTTGGTTTCATTGGCTGCTGACATTGCATCTTTGTAGGTATGGCCAGATATCCACTTTTTAGCTACCCTAAATAACAGTCTTTCTAGTAGAGCATAGTTCTGTGAATGTGATATTCCTGCATACCCATCTTTGCTCACAATCAACATATATACATTGTAGAAAGTTATCTATTAACACTTCTAGAAAAAGCTGTGTTTTGTAATGATATACAGGCGTTTTTGGTGACTAGAATAAATAGATGCTTCAGGAATAGCTTTTAACCTGATCTTAGCCATATACTAATTATCATTCAATCCACACTTTCATGTTATCTGTAATTTACGGCCTCTCTCTGATGACGACAACCACAAATTTACTCAGACTCTGATAGCTTTTAAGGCTCTTCAGATAATATTATTTTATGATATTTGAGAACGAGCATACTCTCCACAAATTTATGGTGTCAAAAGGAGAGGAAGCGTTTCATGACAGATATGAAGAAGCAATTGAAAACATCAAATCTGAATTTGGTAGAAGATACACAATGATCATTGATGATAAAAACGTTAAATCATCGGAAACTTTCGTTCATACTTCACCTATGGATACAAGAATAGTACTTGCGTATTTTCCAAGTGGCACAGCTAAACATACGGAGAATGCAATTAAGGCTGCTAAAGAAGCATTTGAAAGCTGGGGTAAAACTGATTATAACAAACGCATAGAACTCTGCAGAAATGCTGTTGATATTATGGTTAGACGCAAGTTTGAGCTGGCAGCATGGATTTCTTATGAAAATGGCAAAAATAGATATGAAGCAATAGGAGATATTGATGAGGCCATTGATTTTATTAGATACTATTCTGAACAGATGGAAAAGAATAACGGATTTATAGTCCAAACTAAAAGTGCATATCCAAATGAAAAAAGCAAGAGTGTAATGAAACCACATGGAGTTTGGGGAGTAATTTCTCCGTTTAATTTTCCTGCTGCAATTTTAGTTGGAATGAGTATTGGAGCTTTGATTACTGGAAATACAATAGTCTTAAAGCCTTCTAGCGATGCTCCTATAATCGGCTATAAGTTTGCCGAAATTATGAAAGAGGCAGGATTACCTGCTGGAGTTTTGAACTTTATAACAGGTTCTGGAAGCAAAATCGGTAAGACAATAGTTGATAGCGAAGATGTTGCAGGTATTGTATTTACTGGCTCACGAGAAATAGGATATAAAATAATAAAACAATTTAGTAAAGTGAAACCACGTCTAGTAATTGCAGAGCTTGGAGGTAAAAATCCTGTAATAGTTACAGAAAATGCAGATCTTGATAAAGCAATTGAGGGAATTCTTAAAGCAGCATTTGGTTATTCAGGACAAAAATGTAGTGCCTGCTCGCGTGTCTATGTGCAAAAAAGTATAAAGGACAAATTTGTTGAAAGACTTGTAGAGAGGACCAAAAATTTATCTATTGGAAATCCACTTGAGTCTAATATTTTTATAGGTCCTCTGATTAATTCAAATGCTTACAAAAATTATCAAAAATATACTGAACTTGCGTTTAGAGATGGCACTGTATTGATAGGCGGCTCTACTAAAAAAGATGGTGATTTCAAGTATGGATACTATGTGAAACCAACCATCGTGGATAGTTTGCCTAAAAATCACAGATTGTTCAGAGAAGAATTGTTTATGCCAATTTTGTGTGTAGCAGATTATGATCAGTTTGACGAGGCCCTAGGACTTTGTAATCAACCAGAATATGGGCTGACAGCAGGAATTTATAGTAATAAAAAACAAGAAGTGGAAAGGTTCCTTGACAATATTGAAGCTGGCGTAGTATATGTTAACAGGGATATCAGTGCTACAACGGGAGCTATTGTAGGGTCCCAGTCATTTGGCGGTTGGAAAGATTCGGGTACAACAGGCAAAGGAGCTGGAGGACCATATTATTTGACACAATTTATGCGAGAGCAAAGCCAGACTTGTGTTGAGTAATATAAAGAGATTGAGAATCTACATCGAAAAATAGATTCTTCATATAGATTAAGATGTGCAGGAATATACCAGTTGAAGCTGCTTATGTCATTTAGTACTTAATGATCTTTTTAACTATAGAGTCACATATTTAATAAACTCCCATTTTTAACTGGCATAATATCAAAAGAAGAAGAAGTCAAGAAAAAACTATTATTATTATTATCATCCATAGTAACCATTGCCATTATTGCATCATTGTAATTTACTAAATTGTTAAAATAAAAACATCTTTAGTATTTGTTCATTTTTTAAATTATTATATATTTTATATCAACTCTTTAGACCGGCTATGTAGAAAAACCATCTTTTTATAATGTTAGAGCTTTGTAAGAGAATAATATATGTTCACAGATGATGATGACCACCCATTTCAGTTTTCAGTAAACTCATCATAGAGAAAACATATCGCTAGAGCACCCAATGAATCTATCCACAAATCTATGACAATATCCCATGAATCACTTTGAATAAAGCCACTTGGCCCACTATATGCTATGTATATTAATTCATACGCCTCCCAGAGAATAAATGCAATCCATGATGCGCCTATGCTGACTACATAATAGAATTGTCTCTTTCTTGTCAAGTATAGATTAAGAATGATTGCAGTCACTGCCATACCAGAAAGTCCATGTGTAAAGCGATCAACAGGAGTTACGTCATACATGTGAAATGTGTCTTCTGCAATAAAGTGAGCGCCAAGAGCTGTTAATGCTACAAAAGATGTGAAGAATAGCCAGCCTTTGTTTGTATCAATGATTTTGTGTCCAAAAAGTTCTCTTTCCACATTATTGCCATTACTGTGTTGATGGTGGCGGAGGTGTTTCTGTGTAGTCACAGCTTTGTAAAGCAGATAAAAAGCAACAGCAATTAATAACACTGAATTGTAGGATGTTCGAGCCAGAGTGGACCATGCATTACTTTATCTCTACATATTCGCTGTTAAAGAGGAGATATTAATCCGTTAATGAGAAAAAGTTACTTAATGCTTTCCCATTAAAATTTAATAATAACAATACTAATACTTTACACTCTTATTTTCCTCATCCTTTTGCATATGAAGGCTTTTGGCAATTGTAAAATGGATCAATATCTACACGTATGATTAACTTACTTTTATAATCAATCTATAGGTATCTATATTTCTCCTGTAATTTCATTTAATATACTAATACAATAGTGTAAAAGAATAAGCATATCTCTATTTATAAGGTTAGGTATAAAGAGGAAAGAGATTACCATACATATGTCTGACCGCAATCATAAATTTGGAAAACTATGTAATGACATATTTGAACTCAGCTCCACTATCCGGTCGGCTGTAGTTATTGACAAAATTGGAAAACTTGTAGCAGGAGGGATGAGAGAGGGTATAAAATCAATGGAAGACAAAGAAGATTCTCAAAAACTATATGTAGAATTTGCTCTTAGAAGTGTACTGCGTGAGGAATTTGATGAAGAGTTTGGTAAAACTATTTATAGTTTTTCAGAACGAGAGAAGATAAAACTTGCTTCATTTCCATTAGACAACCATCATATATTACGAGTATCCATAAAGAAAGAAGAACCTCATTCTAATGAAATAATTGACAATATACTGAAGATTATCGGCAAGAACATTACATTATAATTCTAATAAAGAACCATTTATTCTTATACATTTATTGTCTTTATATCTTTTTAGCAAAGTATTCCTTATTTTATCTAATTATGCGTATATCTTTCAGAAAACTCTTTTTTCTTATACCTATTGACATTAGGCATTAGGATATATTATTTCCTTTGTTATCTATATTCGCACAATTATCTTTGAGCTTCACCATATCGGTGTGTATTTCCCTGATACAAATGGAATAGCATTGTAAAATAGTGTGCCGACATTCCTCGAGTCCTTAAGTTGATCTGTTGTAGCAATTTTATTTCTTCTATTGTTTCTTTTCTTATCTATCTTCTCCTCACTTATCATAATCTAGATAATTTCTTTGCTAATAGAAGATTGCAACTTTTTCTTTTTTGTTGCATATTATCATAAATCCACCTACACTATCATGGCTACCATTAACAATAGCCATACTTAACGAAAAGGATTTTGTTGTAAATAATGAATATGATGTTAATATAACTTTAATGATTTGACTAGATGGTAAAAGAACAATTATGAGAATAAGAATTATAAAAAAATCTAATTGGTTGGTGTTGACTACGTGCAAGAATCTTGTTTACTAAATGACAGGTTGCTGAAGTCTCGTACCATCTTTATTTAGCGGATAATAAGGGCAGATTAAGAGTAAATGTAGCTCCCTTTCCATCGGCATTATTTTCAGCCCATATACTGCCGCCATGTGCTTCTATAATACTTTTGGAGATAAAAAGGCCCAATCCTATACCTTTTTCTGATCTTGTTACAAATTTTTCAAACAGTCTGGGCATAATATCGTCATCAATACCGGTGCCAGTATCCTTAACTCTAACTAATAACAATTCCATGTTATTATTACTTCGTTTTTCTGTGGCTACTGTTATCGTACCTTCTTCTTTTGTAAATTTAATCGCATTACTAAGTAAATTAGAAATAACTTGAATTAATCTTCCTCTATCTGCTTC
>JAREAI010000084.1:0-9097 GCA_029240435.1 Nitrososphaeraceae archaeon
TTCTTTTTCAATTATCTTATTATTTAACTTAAACCTGTCTAGCCTAAGTGAAATGTTACCTGAATAAATTCTATTACTATTTATTATTTTGACTACATTATTCATTTACCTTTCATTTTTTATTTTACTCACTGCTTAAAGGTATTCGTATTATTAGTTTTCATATCTTAGACTTATAACTTGTGAAAAGAGGAGCCAATAACTAGTGTTTTATGACACCCACCAGATGCTTAAGGCCCTTATATTGATTTTAATTCATTAACTATTCATCAATCTGCTTGCATAAATATTTCAACTATTATACATTTTTATAGATTGCCTTGGAAGTATAATGATTTTGGATAATAGAACGTTATTTTTATCAAGGATAGAAACTCTACTATTCTTTAAAAATACCACATATATACTTAAATAGAATTGCAATATCGTTTTGATATTATATTATAATCAAAATAGCATATTCTAATATGAAAATGAGAAAATGATTTTGCTAACCAAAAGATAAGCACTTCCAGTTGATTGATCTTTTTAACTTTGTTGCCTGCTAAATGTAGAGTCACCTCTTGTTCAACGGATATTCTTTCAAAATAATAATAATATATTTCAATTAACTAGTTGAAAAATCTATATTGCATTATGCAGTATTTATATTCTTCTATCTATTAATATAGATAAAACAGGCTTAAAATATACAGGATTTATAATATCGTATTGCTAGGCTTATACTATGAGGACACAACCTCTTCTTTTCTTTTACAGAAAAAAACGTATTAATGATAAGGAGTTTACCTTGTTACAATATTTTTGGGCTAGTACTGCTTTGGCGATATTTATTACTATGCCTATGGTGGGATCAATGCTATACTTCCATTTCAATTATAATAACTTGCTATTTGGAACGCTCTTAGGATTTTCAGTTCATACCATTGTATTAGTGTTTTCAAAACGACTTTCATCTATGTTAATAAGCCTAATCTCTATCTGATTACTTTTATTTTTTATTGTATTATTAATTATTACTTCTATTTCTTATGAAATGAAGCTGCTTCTATTCATAATTATTTTATTATGATGTTAAGGATTAATTGAAGATTAGTAATATAGTTTTGATTAATCTTTCACAGATTCTTATTAAGATATACATAATTCATATCCAGTGAATTGTCAAAACCCGAAAACTTTGACCTGCCCTGAACCTGAAAAATATTATCCTATCTATGTCACAGAAATTTCGTGTTAAATATATCGAATGCAAATTTCAAAATTATTTTTGCATTTTGCATTATGGAATAAGCCCGAGCTGTAGCAATGAGAAAAAACTTAAAATCCCGCTCTAATTGGATCCTCGGGCTTCATTAGTTCTCGCAATAGAGTCGTAGCATAGGATCCTTTTGGAAGTTTAAAAGATACCATAAGTGATCCTTTAAATTCAAAGTCTTTACACCACAGAGGCGCTTGCCTAAATCCGCCTTGAGCACTTAATTCTTGCATCTCTTTTATATAAAATTCTCTTGGTGTTACGTTTTCAATATTCATTATTTTCTCTGTAATTGTGTCAAATCTTCCTTTACCTGGCTGAAATGTATATCCAATTAGACGAATCGCAGGAACTGTTTGTGAATTTAAATCCGTACTAGAATTATATTTTCTTATTCTACCAAAAACTGATGAATTCTCTATTTCAAAACAAAGATCGCCTTCCTTACTTTCAAGTACATTTTCACCATTTATTACTGCGACACTTAGAGATTTATTAAAAATATATGCCTGATAAGCCTGAACAAATAATCTGCGGATATTGATTGGAATAGATCGCAATGCTGTTATCGGCCCCTTGCCTTTTTCTAATGCCGACATTACTTTGTATTCTATATCCATTCGTTTAGGAAGTTCTCTAATGATTTGAGAATATTTCTTTGGATCACGGCTTTTCTTCCGTAACTCAATGCTCATTGTAGAATCATATTCGGTTGTATAAGACAACAATAGTTCTACCGCTTTTTGAAAATTGCGTTTCACAATTTCTTTTCCGACTAGATGAGTCACCATTCTTTCGCTTCCAAATCTTTGCAATCCATAAAAGTTGGCTATTTTCTTTATCTCTGGTAAGAATAAAGAGATTTCTGAAAGAGCGGGATCATGGATGGTAATTGTAAATGTATTTCCAAATAGAGAAGATTTTCCTATTGGTGTTTTAGTAAAGCCTTTCAAAGTTAAATGTGTGTGCGCCGTTTTTCCTTCTTTTAATATATTTTTTGTTTGCTCTGAACTAGCATACTGTTTTGTTACTGCTTTTGCATCTTTTAGACCAATAACTTTCAGATTAATGCCAAGATCCTTTCTAATTTCAAATATTGCGTGGTTTGAATCAAGATTTTTTTTCTCCAAAACGTAAAGCGGATACTTGTGGTGATTATCTTGGACAGATGATATATTAGCGAGAAAAGATGTATCTATTATCTCCGAAACTCGAAACTGCTCGTTACTATGCTTTATAGAACCACAGATTCCCTTATAGTCAGTACAGTAGCATTCTATGCCAGCAAGCTTATCTATCTTTGGAACTTGGGAATTCATTAATTTTAACATCTCGAAATTGTTGAAGAACCCAATAAAGAGTAATCGAATTCCTCTATTGTCTGTATATCATTGATGTATAGTGTAGTATCTAGAGCTTTGTCAGATTCATATATCTATAACTTGTCTATAATGACATCATTAGCGGCTCTTAGCCCAATATAACATCAAACTCCAATATATTTTATTTTTGCTAACATGATTGTTGTTGTGCTTGCCAACACGGACGGTTGAATTGTCATCGTCTAGTTAATGTATCTGATTGCACACACAAATTAGAAGATTAGACACATTCTATTAGTTTGTATATCAGAAGAAAGGATTTATATCGATTCAACGGAAATGGATGTATATGGGTTTAGGACAATATATGGCTAAAGAGGTTATGAGGGAATTAGGTAATAGATCCAAGGAATTCTATGAATTTATTATGCCAGCCATAGACATAGTCGAAGATGGCAATGATCTTTTGATTATAATTGATCTGCCAGGTTTTGCCAAGAAAGATATAAAACTTAGAATAGTGGGAGATACCTTATCTATAAATGCAAAAAGGGAACCTGAAGAGAACATTGGCACGGTATATTATAGACAAAGGCCATCTGTGATAGAAAAGAACATAACATTACCTATTTCAGTAAGTGATGATGAAAAGGTTGTCGGTACAGCAAAATATGTAGACGGCGTAGTTACACTGAGAGTGCCAATTCCAATATCAGGTAATATTATTCCAGTAATATAACGGAATAAGTATGATCGACCAAAAGAAATAGTAGGAAATAGCGTTATTTGTTATTCCTTATACATTTGTATACATATCCTAAAATAGCATAGAATTAATATGATAATTAATAATCAAAATGATGTTCCAATTACCTTTTTTCTTAATCACAACAGCATTAAATGTCCTTGTTGTTATAGGAATTACTCA
Organism: Nitrososphaeraceae archaeon; assembly: GCA_029240435.1. Taxonomy (GTDB): domain Archaea; phylum Thermoproteota; class Nitrososphaeria; order Nitrososphaerales; family Nitrososphaeraceae; genus JAJNBK01. The sequence continues at coordinate 3,509 of JAREAI010000084.1, forward strand.
GATGCGAATGCAAAGTGCTACATTAAGTAATCTTTTTAAGATTTCCTGTTATAATTATTCAATTTGATTCAAATTTAGCTAGTCAAGTAGTCAAGTGTAGAATATGTTTTATTAATATGTTTATCTAATTAACCTTAGTAAAAACTACTGTTACCTTCCTTCAACATTAATTTGTCCAATTCACGTGTAGAATATCTTGCATATTGGACAACAACAGAATATCCTATGATTAATAATTATAACAAAATGCATGTAGTAAATGGAGGATTGTACATGGCTTTTTACTATTATCGTAAACACTGCTATTTTGATTATATCTCTCTTTCATTGTCAACAAGTATCACTATAAGTCAACAGGATATATACATGAGAAATATCTTTTGCAAAATGCTGTGCTATAAAAGGCTTAATCTAGGGCAAGAAGAATTTAGCGTAATTAAGCAAATTTACCCTTGTGTTAGCCATATGGCTGATAAACCACTCGCAGTCATATATACACATATTTTGAACCTCGTATATACACTACTGATCTATACATGACCAATTATGCTCTAGTATTAACAGCAGCACGTAAATCTGACTTGTTATGAGTTTAAATGACAAGTAATTTTAGAATGGCTACTAAGTCTACCCAGAATAATTTTTATAGTACTATGATATATAAGATAATTATGTCATTGTTACAGGCCAAAGGATTGCCGCGGCGCTGCACTGTGCAACTAATATCAACTTGGGAGGAATATAGTAATAACTATGAAGCCTAATTGGGTTTGCGAAAGTTGTGGGATGTGGTCTACAAGAAAATACAGCGTTCAGCGACATATAAATAACAAACACTATGGATATAGTAGGGTTATTCCATATCTCGAATACTTTGTCGGCAGACAATCAGGTTCCTATGCTCCAAGTGCTCCTCCTCTATATAGATCTAAGAAAAGGACTGATCCAATGGATATATTTATAGATGAGTATTATCGAGAGCCAGCCAGAAGAACAGTTGATCAGAAGTTTTCCACAAAACCATTCTGAGCAAAATCATTTCTAAAAAGAAGTTACTGGACATTTGAGTATAATACAAAACATATACAAGGTCATCACAATAAACAGTTTGCTAGTAATTTGTCTAGTTTTGATGAGCAAGTTGAATCTTATTTCGATAGTTAGGGATTATATTTTCAAATAAAAATAAAATAAGAATAACTTGAGCTAAGCAGTGACTAATTTCCAAATTAATGTCATATTATTTATAAATAATTTCTTAAAGTCTTTTTATATCTAAAAGTATTTTGTTATTTTATCACAAGATGCTGTTATTCTAGATCCTATACCTATTAAATCTCCTTCGTTAAACTCAATTTTGGCAAGACTTAGTTGTGAAAGCCACTCCAATTCCAATTATCTATCTCCGAAAGCTTCGAGTTACTAAATTATCAAAAAGAATGTAATACTCTTTGCTTTATATTACCTCGTTAGTCTAGTAGAGAATCTATATTATCTTTTAGAAGATCAGTCTATTAAAAATGCCAATAAATACTCTCACTGTATTGTCATTCTTTTAGAAATATTGTTAAACATTGTCTTTTGATAAATCGGAATTCTTTCTTATAGACACATTATAAATTAAACATATCTTAGCTGAAAAACTTGCTCATGAAATTCTCATTACTGAGAAGTACCATGTAGAATAAATATATCTCAGTGCGTTAGGTATACCTAAGTATGAAAAAGATTGACCAAAAATCAAAACAAAGAAAGTTTAAGGTAGTTTGTGGGGTAGTTGCACTTTCATCGTTTGTTCTATTCCTACTGTCCTTAATCGATCCTGTCATAGTTTTCTCCCAAATGGAAGGGGAAGATACCCAAGAAATTCAAAGACAACCTGTTAAGATAATTGAAGATATTCAAGTATTGTTAAATAAAATCTTAAATGAATACAAAGCACAAAATTACACGGGAGCAGAGGAGCTTGCAACTGTAGCATACCTAGAAAATTATGAATATGTAGAAGCACCCCTAGCAGAGAAAAACGAAGAGTTAATGGAAGAAACCGAAATTATGCTTAGAGAAGATCTCAGCACTGCTATTGAAGAGAAAGCGCCATTAGAACAAGTTCAACAGCTTATGAATAATATAAATGGTAATCTAAATCAAGCAAAGCAGCTACTTCTTGAAACATCAGCTGGATAAAAGAGTAGTATGAGGTTGACATACACACACATATTTTTATTATTATGGCGTATTTTTAATAGTTAGTGAGTCGTTCCAAGGTATATTTCTGGCTTTATTTGAAGTTGCATGATTGAGAGGATGATTTGTGTGTAATGGTTTGTCATCAAAATTCTTGCAATAAGATAATTCTTATCGAAATACAAATAAAGCCCTGTGAGTGTTTTACCCGTTATGAGTGCAAGTAAAAAACCACACATGAACTTGGTGGTTGTCGGTCATGTCGATAATGGTAAATCAACTACGGTAGGTCATCTAATGGTAGATTTGGGTGTTATTGACCAAAGAACTATTGACTCCTTTGCTAAGGAATCAGAAGCGACAGGAAAGGGAGACACTTTTAAGTATGCATGGGTTTTGGACAGTATTAAGGATGAACGTGATAGAGGTCTTACTATCGATCTAGCTTTTCAAAAGTTCGAAACTTCAAAATTCTTCTATACTTTGATTGATGCCCCTGGCCATAGGGACTTCATCAAAAATATGATTACTGGCGCATCTGAGGCAGATGCCGCGATTCTTGTCGTTTCAGTTAAATCAGGTGAAACAGAAGTTGCAGTAGAACCTGGTGGTCAGGGAAGGGAACACGCATTCCTTGCTAGGACCCTAGGAGTAAGTCAAATTGTAGTCGCACTAAACAAGATGGATGATAATGGTTATTCTGAAACACGTTATAAAGAAGTCAAAGAGACGGTCGAAAAAATGTTGAAACTGGTGGGTTACAATATAAGTAAGGTTCCCATCATTCCTATTTCAGGGTGGAAAGGGGATAATCTAATAAAGAAATCTGATAATATGCCTTGGTATAAAGGTCCTACTCTTTCAGAAGCATTGGACTCATTTGATCCACCAGAGAAACCAGTAGGTAAGCCGCTTAGAATTCCTATACAAGATGTCTATTCAATCACAGGTGTTGGCACAGTACCTGTAGGTAGAGTAGAAACGGGGACCATTAAGGCAAATGATAAAGTAATAGTAATGCCAGCTGGTGTCACAGGAGAAGTCAAATCCATTGAAACTCATCACACGCAAATGCAATCAGCAGAAGCTGGTGATAATATTGGCTTCAATTTAAGAGGTGTTGACAGGAAAGCTATTAAACGAGGAGATGTAATTGGTCCAGTAAATAATCCACCTACTGTTGCAAAAGAATTTGAGGCACAAATTATAGTTATTCATCATCCAACCGCTATGGCACCAGGTTATACTCCTGTCTTACATGCTCATACATCTCAAGTGGCAGCAACATTATCAGAATTTGTTGGAAAGATCGATCCAAAAACAGGAGGTGTCGTTGAAGAAAAACCTAAGTTTCTGAAGACTGGGGATGCTGCAATAGTTCGAATAAAGCCAGTAAGACCGCTAGCAATCGAAACATTTAAAGAATTTCCAGAAATCGGAAGATTTGCTTTAAGAGATATGGGAACCACTATCGCTGCAGGTGTTGTGAAGGCAATTACTGAGAAATATGATCCATCCTCCAAAAAGTAGTGAATAGAAATGGCCCAAGAAGCAAGAATTAAGCTTACAAGTACCAATCTGTCTACACTCGAAGGTGTCTGCACCGAGATCAAGGGAATCGGAGAAAAAAATGGCATTAAACTCAAGGGTCCTCATCCTCTTCCTACCAAAAAGATGAAAGTTGTTACTCGCAAATCGCCCTGTGGACAGGGGACGAACACTTACGACAAATACGAACTTAGAATTCATAGAAGAGTCATAGATCTGGGAGCTGACGATAAGTCAATCAGGCAGTTAATGAGGTTGAAGATACCCGACGATGTATACATAGAAGTGTCTCTCACCCAGTAAAAGAATATGAGATACTGTTAAGATTACTTATTACTTCTATTCGATAATAAAAATTTCATTTTGCTTTTGATAATATAATGTTTGATGGATAATAAAATATGTAGTATTGGTAGATTTAGATGTTAAAAGCGGATCACCTAATACTCTAAAGATTGTCGGAAGACTATAGTGAGAAGTATCCACATGAAGCGGCAGGTTAACGTTGGCTTGCATCAGTATATGTAATATCATTAGTTGTTGTATAACTGCACCTAGATTGTCTTCATGGCTATCTTAAATCGCTTCCCATTAACTTCATGATCCTCAATTGTATCGCCAGTTTCGAAAATGTTGCTGTTACTGTACTTTCGGATGAGAAGGGAAACATAAATGAGTGGCATTATCCATCTATCTTCTGCTAATGTTGTTATAACAACATTAGCTAAAGTATTATTGCTGTCTGAATTAGTAGTATCACTTACTATGATACTGGTATTGGTTGTTGTTGTTGTAGTAGCTATTTGTTTATTACTCCTACTACAATTACACTATTCCATTTTGTTAAATTAGTGGGACTACTGACACAAGATAATTTGGCAGTTAGTTCATTTGTTCCATTTGTAATGAGCTGGTAATTGTTAGTATATGTAAATGTCCAGTTCGAGTAGTCATTTACTCCGCCAGGACCAGTTGCTGTAACATTTTGAAATGGTTTTATATCATTCACATCTGCATACACTATGCAATCAGAAGTGGCATTATCTGTCGATGTGCCAGAGATAGTGAGTTCTCCGACTGGTACTTCTTGACCCTGTTCATGTGATGTAATTTTTAATGCTAATGGATTTTGTAACTGGGCATAAGCTGCAGTATTAGTCAGAATGGCAGAAAGAAGGATTATTTCGAGAATAACAAGGGGGGAACTTTTCCCGAGATCTTTATTAATTGATGATGATGATGCCTTTTTTAACAATGTTTATAATGATGTTGAACAATACGGGAGTATATAACCATTGAATTGCTGAAATCCCGGCCTCAATGATTGAAAGTTATCATTATAGAAACTTGTTATTTATACAACTTGCCAATATAATGCAGCAATTTAAACACCATTTTAATGGTATGTTCATACAAATCAATTTAAATAAAGTGATAAACTCTATAATAGTGAATTTCAAAACGGCAGTCAAAGTACCCGTGGCAAGTCTTATTGTATTAATTCTGACATGTGCCTTGATGAATACGTCTTTTGCTCAGGGTAATTCAAATATTAGTAATACTCTGGGTAATGACACATCTGTCTCATCAGGATCGAACGTTTTACAAGGCTTAAGCAATGACGGAGCATTCACAGTAATGGTAGATTGGAAGTCAAATAATATAAACGAAGAAAATACTTTTAATTTAACTTTTATAAACTCTAATTCCAGCGAACAGATAGAAGATATTGCGTATGATATAATGCTATTCAAAGATGATCAACATATAACAGAATCACATCGATCTGCTCAGACAGCAGAACAACAAAAATATGTCTTTGCTGATCAAGGCTCATATACCTTAAGAATTGAA
>JAREAI010000355.1:0-3993 GCA_029240435.1 Nitrososphaeraceae archaeon
AAAGAACTATAAAGTATATGAGAAATAAATTGGTATGTTCTCCGAAATAAAACCAAAGAGTTGTAGTTATGGCTGTGGTGTAGAAATATACTGGAATGTTGAAGAGAACACTTACTTTGAATTATATTCAAGAAAAAAACATATTTGTCCAAATAGAATAGCATATAATAATAATAAGAAACCATCAGTAATTAATCCACCAACTTATGCAATGAAACCAAAATATTATAATGATAATAAAATATCTGATTTATCAAATAATAATAAACAACAAGCAACAAAACCAAAGATGGATAACTCTTTGGAATTACTTATTGGTAATATACAAAATATACAAAAACAGTATGAGGCACTATCAGATATTGTAAGAGATCTAGGTGGTAAAGTTCATGGTTCTCAACGAGGAGATAGAGAGTCTAAATCTGGATTAATAGATTTAATGGTATATTATGAAGTTCCGCAAGGCAAGAGAGAGGAAGTAAAACAGAGATTAAAGAACTATGTTCTTACGGTCAATTCGAGTTAATACTCTCATATATTTCTAGGACGGCAGCCATCAAATAAATACGGATCATTATTGAATTATTACCATTTTAAAAGTGGTGATTGTGGCTCAGAACTAACAATCTTCTATTAACTACTTCCTTATAATAACCGTATCTTGGTTATTAGTTCTCATTGTTATATTCTATCTTGTTTTTCAATTGAACATTATGAGACAAATATTCTTATCATTTAGATTTACTATAGTTTTAGAAGAATTAGAAATATTGACACTCTAAATAAGAATTGTTAGATAAATTGAATGAGATAAAGACCCCTGACTACATCACATAGTCAGGTGGTTCAATACGAACCTATTCATACTTCACCACCTTGTTTTCTTAAAACAAGGAAACAACAAATTATTAGATTAGACAAGATATATTCTAATCACATTTTTATAGAATATTAGGAAGAAAATAAGAAATGAAATTTGACTTAACTAATTCTCAAATTAATTTCATTAAACAGATAGTAGAAAGAGATTTGTATAACCAAACTAAACTATCAATCAATTGATAAACATAGGATGGGATTCGAACCCATAAGGTTCACTTGGGGATTCTTTAAAATTTATTGTTTCTATATTATATTGTATAATTTTAAGATAAATATTATACAAGTATTCAATTTTACTTGTATGGATAATTAATTAATTAGTAAATTATAGTCATAGCCTAAAGGATTCTCATCATTATCTTCCAAGACTGTAATTGTAATCAAATATATTATAATAAATAATAATCAAATCTAATATTCATATGATGAATTGTTAAACATCATATTCCTTTTGCCCTATAGGTTTACTATTTTCATCTAATTTAATTTCTCTTTCTAATTTTTTATCATCACTTTCTTGTTCTCTTGCTCTTTCTCCTTTAGGTCTATTGTATTTGTCAAACTTTTCTTCTCTTTTTCTCATTTCTTCTTTTCTTATCTTTTCTCCTTCTGGAACTCTTTCTTGGCTTGGTATATTAGTACTAGGTTTTTTCTGATTTGGACTGATACTTGAAGAGACCGCATCAAATCTCACTATACTACCAAAAGACGATAGCCACTCAGTTCTACCACTTATAGATTTAGCCATTTCTTCATTGTCTACTACTAGAAATACTTTATCACATCCACTTCTAATTCCTCTTCCTATTGCTTCTTCTATCTTTCTCAATGAATATTGATTGTCTTTCCAATCTTGATCTGCTTTTCCTTCTCCTTTTTCTTGTTGTGATTGAATTTTAACAAATCCAAATTTAGATGAAGGTAATGATGGATGCAATGATATATGCCATATTACATCTATCTTTCCATAACCATAGTCAACATCTTTTTCTAGGGAATAGGATAATGATTGATCAAGTTGTGAAAGGAAATCTATAGATGATGTTGATGAATTGTTAAAGTTACTGTTGCTATTATTATTATTATTATTATGCTTTACAATGTCATCATAATGTCTTTCTTCAATTCTTGACATTTCTATTCAATCACCTCTTCTCCTCTTCCTAATGTCTGTAAGTTTTGTTTTTCTCTCGAATCTAAAATATCTGTCTTTGGTACCAATGTTGAAGGTGTTAATACAGTAACATATTTTCTTAATTGTAAAAAACTATTATTAGGCATAGATTCAATTGAATCACTTATTTTTTTTGTTATGTTCTCTGAAGGTACTACTATTACTAATTTATCTACAAGGTTCATCATACTTTTTATTATAATCTCATTTATTGTAGATTCAGAATGCTCTTCTGTTGTTGCTGTTATTGGAAGACAAACAAATCCCATTCTTATATCTGGTAGTGCTTCCGAGCCTGGTTTGAAGGTCCATAAAACATCTATGGGACCTGCTCCTTGATCATAATTCTCTATTACTTCAACTCCTATATTTTTTCCAAGTTGAATAATAGGAGCCTTTAAAGTTTCTATTATTTGTCTCCTTTCTAGGGATCTTTCACTGGAATAAGACGAATCCAGATTTTGATTCATTATAGGATCATTATAGTTAACATAATATTTTAGGATTTAAGAAAGAGTAAAATTATATAGAGTAATTTAGTTACTTATTGTAATAGATGTTCTTTATTATTAGTAATTTAAACCATTGTAATTAATTAACGAGTTAGATAATTTACATATAATTATTATTAAGTATAAAGTCTATTTATTTTCTATCAAGACAATTCTTGTCAAAAGCAAGAAATGATACTTAATGGGCCGAGGAAAATTTTATGCGATTCATTGACTTTCAAGAGAAGAGTGTTAAACGAGTAGAAATATCTGATCAACTATTTCAAATTATTATAATGAAATTATGTTGTCTGAAAATAGGACAGGACTCTAATAATTGCAATAAAAAAGGGGACTATATAAACTGGGAACTATTTGTGAGCAGATTTTCCTATATAATGAGAGATTATCGGTTGAGGACTATCTTTGATAAGTACTCGGATTCTATCTTCCATAACCTGAACGTTCTTGGTAACTCGTTCATGCTGACGCATGTGGTCAGTCCAGGTATCCGCAATTCTGATTTCGATATAGTGACCAATATCTGCTGTATCTTGGAATAATTCCCAATAGGCCATTCCCTCGCTCTTAAGAATACGTCCTAACTCATGTACACTCTGTTCAAACTCTTCAGATAATTTAGGATCAATCTTATAGTCGATTGTTATTAGGGCTTGACTGTCATTTTGTGAAAGATCAACTGAGAGCTCAGGAGGAAGTGACCAGTGGTCACTTGCTGGTGTAAAATCGAGGTCATCCAACAAAGTTATGCTGTAACGCTTCCTAGCAATAATAGTTGCCCCTAATGCTAACGAAGCTACTGACAGGGTGATTGGGATGCCAAATGTGTTAGCTATTGTACCCCATATGACACTTCCAACTGCCAAGCCACCATTTAGTATAAGCAAATAAACTGCTAGTACTCTGGCTCCAATCCACTTTGGTGCAGATTTCACTCCAATGGTATAAAATTTTGATAATATTGTGATGTAAGCTATTCCTCCTAGCCCCAGGACTATACAAAGAATAGCAAAATCTCGTATATAGCCCGTTGTGAATATTACCATTGCAAGTAACCCTATGGAACCCGTAATAAGAGAGTCTACGGAAACCTTAGGTCGCAATTTTGGCAAAATTACAATTCCACCAATTATTGCACCCGTAGCAAAAGATCCTAATAGAAGTCCAAAACCTGTAGAATCAAGTCTTAATTCATTTTTAGCTAAGAGTGGCAAGAGAGATAATAATGCACTACTACACAATGTGAATAAACCTGCACGTACAATTAATACATGTGCTGCTTGAGAATAACGTACATAACGTATCTGAGCTCGAATAGCTCGAATAATATTCTCAGGAGGCAGAGAGCTTTGTTGGTGGCCATTAGACTTTCTTGGTAATCTACTTAGGACTATAATCATTCCAATAAATGAAGCTGAATTAAGA
>JAREAI010000085.1:0-11669 GCA_029240435.1 Nitrososphaeraceae archaeon
GACTCCGCTATCAGGTTTGCAGGAATCGCAGATGAAGATGGCAAGATATTAGCTGTTTCTGAACGAAAGGGTCTTAAACCATTGTTAACGCCAGAAGAAAGAGCTCAATATGCAATTACAGCCGCTACGCGTCAGTATACTAGACTAAGATGGGAATACTTGTTAGGGAAAATCTATTACGCAAGCTCGCATTATGAAAAGCTTCTTCGAGCAACTATTCCTATTACAAATGATAGTAGCAGACTTTCTTATGTATTATTATTATCATTTGACGTTGACACTGAAAACTTTCATCAAATTATAATGGAAAAGATAATTCCCTTAGTTAGAAAGAACACGGCTAGACTCTTAAAAGAAGCAGAACCGTAAAAAATTTGATACATTTAGATTATCTCATTAGAGAATGAATTATGGTAATAAAGAAGACACTGCCTCTTCTTCACATCGATCATCTTAATTCTATTGTTTTGCGGATATTCCTCCATCTACAGTCAGAATCGTCCCAGTTATCCATTTGGCGTCATCGGAGCAAAAATAGACTACTGCACTAGAAATATCATCAGGTTCACCGATTCTGCGTAAGGGGAATGACGATTCAAGAAGTTTTTTTGCGTTTTCATCCTGCAAATATGGTTCAATCATAGGACTACGAATGGTAGATGGAGCTATGCAATTGCAGCGGATCCCATACGGTCCGTACTCAACAGCAATACTTTTTGTAAACATGATCACTCCAGCCTTGGTAACACCATACACAGAGAATGGTACATTTGGGATCGACCGCATTCCAAGTAAAGAGGAAATATTCACAATGCATCCGCCTTTTCTATCTATCATTATCGGCAGTACTGCCTTCGTAGTCCTAAATGTTCCAAGAAGATTCGTGTTGATCAGTCCGGTCCATTGGTCATCAGTCATTAAATGGAATGGGGTCGGATCATATATGATGCCTGCATTATTAATCAAAATATCAACTGTATCAAATGATGAAAGTGCTTGTTCTATAGCATTCAATACTTCTGCCTCTTTTGTAATATCTGCGGTAACTGGCAAAACATTCTTGTTATCGTCACCAACTTCTGCTATAGTGCGCATTAGTTTATTCCGCTGTCTTCCTATAAGCACCACCTTGGATCCTTCAGAAATGAGTCTTTGTGTTATAGACTTTCCTACCCCTCCACCTGCACCCGTGACTATTGCAACTTTGCCTTTCAATTTCATTAATTGAAGAACGTCAGACATTCTTTTTAAAGTACTTTTCGGAAACAATAGAGAATACGCGTTTGAAAATTTTCGTTACTTAAAAGGAATGCTTTTAATTTCTGTTTTTAAAAAGGATCAAAGGCTTTATGATTGACGATAGTCGTGACAGCATGGAGATACAAAATCCCATCTCTATAGGTATAATTGGAGGAGGACAGCTTGGAAAAATGATTGCTCAAGATGCAAAACGAATGTCTTTTAGGATAATTGTATTAGATCCTTGCCATGACTCTCCAGCATCTTCGGTCTCAGATGAATACATTGTTGCCGATTTTAAAGACGAAAATGCTATTAGGATACTCGCCGATAAATCAGACGTATTAACTTATGAAATAGAGCTTGCCAATTCTGAGATACTTAAGGAATTAGAATCTAAGAATTTTATTGTTCATCCTTCACCGCAGACACTCAGTATAATACAAAACAAATTTAGGCAGAAGTCGTTTTTGAAAGACCATGGTATCCCCGTTGCAGACTTTGACATCATAAAATCCGAGTCACATCTGATAAATTTATGTAATAGATTGGGTTATCCTAGTGTATTAAAAGTATGTGAAAATTCTTATGATGGGCGAGGCAATTATATAATTAGATCGGCCAATAACATTCACGAATACTATGAATATCTGTCTGAGAGACAATGTATGTTGGAAAAATTCATTCCTTATGAGAAAGAGATCTCTGTGATGATAGCCAGAAATAGTAGCGGTCAAATATCTTCTTTTCCAATAGCAGAAAATATTCATCGCAATAGTATTTTAGATACTACTATTGTTCCAGCTAGAATTTCAGATAATGCAATTGCAAAAGCTGAAGAATTAGCTGAAAAAACCATGCAGGCATTGAAGGGATCTGGAATTTTTGGGATAGAGATGTTTCTTACTAGGGACGAAGATGTGCTAGTAAATGAAATAGCTCCTAGGCCTCATAATTCAGGTCATTACTCTATAGAAGCATGTTCAATCTCGCAATTTGAACAGCACCTCCGATCTATTCTTGATTTACCATTACCAAAACCAGAACTGCTATCACCTGCTGTAATGATCAATATACTAGGTCCTGATGACTGCAATGGGCCATATATCATTAAAGGATTGAAAGATATTATGTCAATAGCAGGAGTAAAACTTCATATCTATGGTAAAAAGATATCTAGACCTAAAAGAAAGCTTGGTCATATCACCGTAACAGCAAATTCAGTAGAGAAAGCAATGGCAAGAGCAGAGGAAGTGAAAAATGTCCTAAAAATAGAGGATATAAAAAAGGTGAATCAAAATGGATAGGTGCCATGTTGGCATTATAATGGGAAGCGATTCAGATCTTTACGTTATGAAGGAAGCAGCTAAAATATTGGACATGTTTAAAATTTCAAATGAAATTAAAGTTATATCAGCACATAGAACTACCGAGAGAATGGTAAACTATGCTAATGAAGCCAAAAGACGAGGAATGATGGTGATTATTGCAGGTGCAGGAGGTGCGGCGCATCTTCCTGGAATGGTGGCTGCATTAACATCGATACCTGTAATCGGGGTTCCCATCAAAACGGCCACTTTGCAGGGTAGTTCGCAAAAATAGCAGAGAAGGTTGAAAAGTATAAAAGAGAATTGAAATATGAGGTAATTCGTAAGGCAGAGAGGCTTGAACGCATCGGATATGAGAAATATTTAGAAGAAAGATTACGAGATGACACAAAAAAGTAATATTAGATCATAAATTCACATATTAAGTATCATGAGCCCATCATACCGGGAAGTTTAATCGGCTTTCTATATTCTTTGGTCATGTTGACACCTTCATTAGTAGTAACCTCTACGACATCTAAGCGGCTGCCTTCCGGCGGAGAGAGATAGATTTTCTCTCCAGGATTTATCATCTTGATGACCTCATTTCGATTACCATAATACACCACAACATCGGTCAATGGCTGTCTTCCTGTATTAGTTAGAACAATTCTTGCATTCACAAACAGAGATTGCTCATCCTTCATTGCATCTACCTCAATAGAATAATCTTTAGTAGGCATTATAGAAATAATCAAAATAGTTATGATTGCCGCAGCTAAGGAAATGACTGCAGCTACCATTATTATTGTTAAGCGCATACAGAAAAATGCATAAATCAATATTATTAACTTAACCCTTCCATAATACTGTATCTATGAAGAGGATTATGTTACGTTAACGACTACAAGTATTTTGAATATCATTGCTTTCCTATTTTCAAAGATATGTGAAGAATATTAACTAGTTTTTGTAGGTGTGTTTCATAGTATAATTGTTATTCTTCACCCTTCATTTCTTTTCTCGTCTTGAAAATTGGTTTTAACCCGAGGGAGGAGTAATCACCCGTTGTACAGGTAAAACAGAGCTCTTCCTTAGGCAGTCCAATTGCATCAGCCAAGTTAGAAGTGTTATTATAGGCTACAAAATCAGCACCAATGACTCTAGAAACTTTAGCTTCTAAATCGGTCTTTGAAATATCACCGTTTGACTGCTGGTAAGCTAAAAGCTCATTTTGCGAAGGAAAGTCAATGCCTGCATAACATGGATAGCGTATAGGAGGATAAGTTACTAACATATTTATTTTCTTTGCCCTAGCAGAACGTAAGGTCTTGATAATAGAAGCAGAGCTCGTTCCCCTGACTATGCTGTCATCAACAATAACTACATTTTTTCCTTCAATTACATCAAGGATAGGTACTATACCCTTATTGATTTCTACTCTGTCTTCCTGATATGGTTCTATGAAACTTCTCATTAATCCCTTTTTTTTATAAATGTCTTTTAGTAATCCTTCCTCAAAAGGTACACCTAATTGCTGAGCATATCCTAGAGCTGCAGGCCGTGCGGAATCAGGTACTGGTATAACTACTTCTGCATCAGTTATCGGAAATTTTTTTGCTAGAAAATGTCCTATCCTCTTTCTAGCGGCATAGACATTAACTCCTTCCATAACACTGCTTGGGTGTGCAAAGTAAGTGTACTCAAATGCACAGTGAGCATGTGGCTTATCTATAGAAAACTGATGACTCTGTAGTCCATCTCTATTCATTTTTATTAGCTCTCCTGGCTCCACGTCGCGGATTAACTGCGCTCCTACGGCAGATAGAGCACATGACTCAGATGCAATTATGTAGGTATTGGTTTCTCTGTGAATACCTAGAACTAGAGGCCTGAATCCTTTTGTATCACGCGCTGCATAAACTGAACCATTATCAGTTAAAAAAGTAAAGCAGAAAGAGCCCACCATTTCACCTTTGAGTATATTTACTGCCTCTGTCATGTCATGTGTATCCGCTAAATGCATTACAAGTCGCTTTGCTACGACAAGGGTATCGCTCATAGTTTGTGGTGTAAAACTGCATCCGCCCACCATTCCTGATAACTCCTGTACATTTGCAATCGTACCATTATGTGCTATACACAGATCCTTAATCTTTAGTGGTTGTGCATTTTCCAATGTACTTTTACCGAACGTTGAATACCGAACATGTCCAATTGCAGCACATGAATTATACCTTCTAACAACAGTAGGAAATTCTGCAGCTGCTGCCGAAACGAGGCCAAGCCGTTTAAAAGGAGACTTGCCTGGTACTGCCAGCCCCCACGCTTCCTGACCTCGATGTTGAAGAGCACGGAGTGAATCAATTACAAATGGTATAACGTTGTCACCATTCAATGATAATACGGCAACTACGCCACAGTTTTCATGGACCAATTTAATTATCACCTCTCCTCTATGTTCTTTAAAAGTGAATTTGCATATAAATAGAATGAACATGAATCATAATTTTTATGCTTATTATAGTCCAAGACTGACAATAAATTGCATGAAACCACTAAAAAACATTTTTATCAATTATCGATTGGTTAGATGGCTATCTCTGCTTTAGTCTATTTTTTTTATCCTTGATGTTGCATCTAAAGTTTGTGTGTTGTTCATTATTCGTCCTAACTCGCCATAACTTTCTGTCAATTTTTTTATAGATAATTTTACAATCTCTTTATCTTTTTTTGTCATAACATAGTTATCAGCAGCAGTTACATAGCCAATTCGAGCAAAAACAATTCCATCGATATTAGCAAGATATTTTTCAACTTCGTCCGGTTTACGTGTACCTATAATATAACGAGAGTGTGATTCCGAAAATAATAGGCTGTCGATTCTTGAACATGTGTTTGGTATGGAATCTAGATCTATAATAATTCCTGCTCGGCCTTGTATTGCCATTTCAGATAATGCTACTGCTAATCCTCCTTTAGAGCAATCGTGAACGCAATCAACTAGATGCTTTCTAATAAGATGAAGCACAGCTTGGCCATTAAGTTTGTCTCTACTAAGGTCTAACCTTGGAACATTTCCTCCAATTATATTATGATAGTATTCATAGTATTCAGATGCACCCATTTCATCTAATGTAGAACCAATTATGAAAATAGAATTTTCCTGCTTTAAACCACATTGCATAATCCATGATCCTTTCTCGATCAATCCAATCATACCTATGACTGGGGATGGCTTAATCGCTCCTTTGATAGTTTCGTTGTATAGACTTACCTTTCCACCTATTACTGGTATTTTCATATATCTGCAAAAATTAGTTATTGAATTTATTGCTTGGGTGAAAGTCCAGAATATCTGTGCATCTTCAGGGCTTCCAAATTGCAAGTGATCAATTACACCTATAGGCTGAGCGCCAGAAGAGATAATATTTCTTCTCGCTTCAGACAAACATCCCAAAGTTCCTTGATAAGGATCCAAAAAACAGTGTTTGGAGTTACCGTCAAGTTTAATAGAAATAAATTTATCGTTGGTTATTTTCAAAACACTTGCATCGCCTAATCCTGGTTTTATTACAGTCCGTACCCCAACTTCATGATCAAATTGTCTGTAAACCCATGATTTTTCAGCTATCGTAGGATTGGACAACATCGAAAGAAGCACTCTATTCAGGTCATTAGGAATATTCGATCTTATAGAGTTCTTGCGCAATTCTTTTAGATATGTTGGTGATTTTGACTTTCTGATGATAAGTGGTGGATTTGTTATGAGCTTTGAGGGCATACGAGCCACCAGTTTACCGTTATATCTTATAACAAGATCCTGATGCTTTCTCACTCTGCCTATTATAGCGTATTTAAGCTCATATTTGTCAAGTATCGCTTTTAGTGTATCAATTTTATGCTCGTCAGTAATATACATCATCCTTTCCTGAGACTCTGATATGATCAATTCCGTTGGTGTCATGTTTTTGTGTTTGGTATGAACCGCACCTAATTCCACATCAAATCCTCTTTTCAGATTGTATGATGCTTCTGATAGACAACATGCAAGACCTCCACCGCCTAGATCTTTTAGAGCCTTTATACAACCTTGTTCCGCTGCCTCAATCGTTGCCTCTAGGAGTAATTTTTCTAAGAATGGATCCGGTATTTGTATTGCAGATCTGTTTTCCTCTTCTAAAGTTTTAGAAGCAAAGGAAGCACCATGGATACCATCTCTACCAGTGGATCCTCCTGAAAGAATTATGAAATCGTTGATTTTAGCTCTATTACTAATAATTCGATCCTTTTTTCCAAGTCCTATTGACGCTACATCTACAAGGCAATAATCTTCAAAAGAGGGATCAAATTCTACCTCACCTCCTACGGTTGGAACACCAATACAATTACCATACTCAGCAATACCACGAACTACATTTCTAAATAGCCATTTAGACTTGGCAGAATTTTTTTTACTTGTTTTTGTAATTGGAGAAAATCTTAGTGCATTCAAAAGAGCTATCGGACGTGTACCCATAGACATAATGTCACGCAGTACTCCTCCTACACCCGTTGCAGCCCCTCCATAAGGTTCAACCGCGGATGGATGATTATGACTTTCGATATGAACCGTAACTACAAATCCATCTCCAATATCGAGTATTCCTGCATCGTAACCTGGACCTACTATAACTCTTCTTCCCTTTGTTGGTAGCAATCTAAGGTATCTTTTTGAAGATTTATAGGAGCAATGCTCAGACCATTCTGCTCCTACAATATCTAGTTCAATTTCATTTGGATTTCGGTTTAATTTATTTTTTAGATAATCTAATTCTTCTTTACTAAGGATATTCATTTTTTTTCACAATTAGCCTAGTCTATTGTCGGCGTATAATGGTGTTTAATATTTAGATAAGACAATAATGACGTAAATATCATAACTGCCTGGTTAGAAATCCTATCAGGTACAAGAATACTTTCGATGGCTCTTTCAGGGTGAGGCATCATTCCCATTACATTACCGTCAGTATTGCAAATTCCAGCAATCAAATCAGTAGATCCATTTGGATCGTCCTTGGTATATTTTAAAACGATTCTATTTTTCTTTTTTAAACACCTTAAATCTTTGTCATCTGCGATATACCTTCCTTCGCCGTGAGCAATGGGAATTACTATTTCTTCATTTCTTTTGAATTTGTTAGTAAATGGTGTTTTATTATTTATTATTTTAACTGTTGTCCAGCCGCAGACAAATTCGAGGGTATTATTAGTTGTCAAGGCTCCCGGCAGTATGCCTGCTTCAACGAGTATTTGAAAGCCATTGCAGATACCAAGGATCGGGATGCCTTCTTTAGCAAGTCTTTTTACCGCACACATTATCGGACTTCGAGCGGCGATGACCCCTGCGCGTAACCTGTCTCCATAAGCAAAACCGCCAGGAATGATAATAGCATCATAATTTGAAATATTGTCTTTTGTATGCCAAAGCATATCTGTCTGAATTCCAAAGAAGTTTTGAAATGCATAATGGACATCCCGATCGCAATTGCTTCCAGGGAAAACCGTAATTCCAATCTTTGACATTTTTGTATAAAGAGTTGACTTTACTATACTTGTATTAAAGTCTTCGTAAAAAGAACTCCGCTTTTTATTTCTGTTATTAGTGTGAACCTTATATTTTAGAAAATTATATGAAATTGTGATCAGCATGACTTAATGGATTTGAATTTGGGAAAATAAGTTCAAAGTTTTTATTGTCAATACAGGAAATTACTGTTATGCCTAGGGTTCTTCGAGATATAATGACAAAATACGTAGTTACTATTGATGCAAATGGAACAGCATTGGAAGCAGCCAAACTTATGGCTGAAAAAGGCATTAGCTCGTTGATTGTCCTAAATAATGAAAACCCAGTAGGTATTGTAACTGAACGTGACTTTGTGAAGAAAATATGTATTAAAGAATTACAGGTATCGCATATAAAGGTCAACGAATTTATGTCAAAGATTCGCACTTTTGCCGATCCAGAGACTCCGATCGATGTCGCAGTGCAGAGAATGGTAAATCATAATATTCGTAGATTGCCAATCATGGAAAATGGTAAAGTTGTAGGAATTATTACAGTTACAGATTTAGCGAAACATTTGCGCACAACATTGCTGATTGAGGGAGTCCTATCGGGGGATAGTGATTCATGAGAAAAGTATGGTTTCAAATTTTACTAGACAGAAGCCTAATATCTGTATATTAATAGCGGGCTTTGGTAGAAATACCTCTACATCAAATGGATTTCTTAATTATGAATTACATTAGGATATTCCTTCAAAAAAATTTTGACATTTACTATCCTTAAAAATATATAGCTACCAAAAGATGAAATCAGTAATAGATTATTTAATTTGACCAACTGCTTTAACTATGCATTCACTTATGACAGGATTAAAAATACGTAGCTCTCGACAAAGATTGCTAACTATTTTTTCTGCCGATTTTTGAGATTTAGCGGTTACTATCATTTTCAGTGTCTTAGCAGACCTTACTGATTCAACATTTGTATATCCTCCTTTTACTATAAGGTCACGATGGATGGTTTCACCCTCTGGATCATTGACAAATTGCTTATTTTCTATTGTAACTAAAACAATAAATTTACAATAGGGTGATTCTTCTTTAATCATGTTTATCTCTTTATCAATTATCATTTTAAATCATTTAAACACACCTGTGAGTATTAATATCATGATTATGCCGAAAGTATTAATTACGCTCGACAAAGATTTCTCTTAATTTTCTGGTCATGTAGCTCAGCCTGGTAAGAGCGAAGGTTTTGTAAACCTTAGGTCGTGGGTTCGAATCCCACCATGACCTTCAATCGAGGATTTGAAGGATATCAATTATTATCTTGACAATAGAGAAAAAGAATTTCAACGATGACATTTTATTTGACAGCCAATTAGGAAATTTAAATGAGGATGTTTCGTAAAGGCAAAGTAAAAGATTTGTACATATTAGATAATGGCAATATTTTATTTCATTTCTCTGATCGTGTATCTGCGTTTGACATAAAGATGGTTAATTCTATCCCGAGAAAAGGTGAAGTCCTTTGTAAATTTGCAAAATTCTGGTTCGACTCTCTCGATACAAAAAATCATATGGTTGGGATTCATAATAGTGACAAAATGGAGGTTAAAAGAATGAAAATGATCCCTTTAGAGTGTGTCGTACGCGGGTACTTTTACGGAACTCTGGAAGAACGATATCATAAGGGGATTGCACACGATCTTCTTTCAACTTCTTTTGTGCCAATAAAGGCTGCAAAATTACCCGAGCCTATATTTGATCCGACAACAAAATCTGAAGAACATGATATCCCTAAAACAAAAGAAGAAATAGTATCATCTGGTCTATTGTCAAAAGAAGATTATGAATATGTAAAAGAAACCTCACTCATGTTGTATAAAAAAATGAGCTCAATTGTTGAAAAGACTGGATTTATTATCGCGGATGTTAAATTTGAATTCGGTCGAGATCTAAGAACTGGGGAAATCTTATTAGGTGATTCTCTTGGCCCGGATGAATATCGACTCTGGCTAAGATGTGATTATACGCCTGGAAAAAGCCAAGAAAGCTATGATAAGCAATTGTTACGAGATTGGCTTGTAAAAATTGGTTTTAAAGAAACTATAGCTGAATATTCAAAAAAAGGAGAAAAACCCTCTCCTCCTCTAATCCCAAAAGAAATTGCAATAGAGTTAAGCAAAAGATATATTTTTGCTTATGAAAAAATTAGCGGGAAAAAATTGTAATATGTAGTAAGAACAACGGTCATGAAGTGCGATTGCTTTTAAAAGGGCATATATATTGAAAGACTCGATCTTACACTAATCTATCAAAATCTACAGTATCATTTAAGGTTATTTAGACTATAAACATCAAG
The DNA here is from genome assembly GCA_029240435.1 of Nitrososphaeraceae archaeon. Classification (GTDB taxonomy): domain Archaea; phylum Thermoproteota; class Nitrososphaeria; order Nitrososphaerales; family Nitrososphaeraceae; genus JAJNBK01. The sequence continues at coordinate 10,465 of JAREAI010000085.1, forward strand.
GATTATTTGAATTGCTTTTCATACTGCGGACATTTTTAAATATACATCTCAAATATACAATCTCTCTGATATTATTCAATAATTATATTTAGGATAGCCCTTGTCTTGGGATTCTGTAACAATCGTACTATTTCTCTAGGTATATCTAAAGAAGCTTTATCAGTATTCAGACATAGTGTTCTTGAACAAGCAAAATTGGTTTTTCTGATTACTATATCTTGAGAGTTTAATAGCAGAAGTCTTCTGCTTCCAAATCCGTTAAGTCTACATGATCGATTGCCAGCAATTATTGAAAGTCTTACAACCGAATTGTCATTCTTCAATAGCCTTTGCAAGGCTGGATCTAAATCTTTACAAGCTTTATTTGCCCCTACGCCGATTATACAGTCTCCTCTTAGTGTAAGCTCTGTATTCTTTGTAATTTCTAACGCACGAGGATGAAGAGATTGGACATTTGGATGTCCATAGAAAATAACTTCGTCCTCGACCATGGCAATTGGGTATCCGCTGGTTGCTAGAATTAAACCTAGCGGCGAAAAAACCATAAGGTAAATTTAAATTAAACGTTACAAAGTAGTTAAAAATGAATTGTTACCAGCAGCAGCAGGATATGACCGAGCTATTACTGTTTTCTCACCTGACGGGAGATTATATCAGGTTGAATATGCCATTGAAACCGTCAGAAGAGGGACATTAGCTATTGGAATAAAAAGTAGAGATGGCGTTATTCTAGCAGTTGAAGAAAAAGCTAGAAAGTTGCAGATATCAAATGTTACACAAAAAATTTTCCAAGTCGATGATCATATTGGAGTCGCCGCAGCAGGATATATTCCTGATGCTAGAACACAGGTTGACCATGCAAGATTTTTCGCACAGAGTAATCGTCTAATCTATGATGAGCCAGTAGACGTCGAGGGAGTAGCAAAAAATATTGCAGATATGGCTCAGCAATTTACTCAATACGCAGGTGTTAGACCCTTTGGTGTTGCCTTGATTCTTGCAGGTGTCGATAAAAATGGAGCCTCTCTTTTTCTAACTGATCCAAGCGGTACTTACATTGGATATGACGCAGTGGCAATAGGTGCAGGAAGCGATCAAGTCACGGAATTCTTAGAAAAGGGTTATAAAAATAATATATCTATGGAAGAAGCTGGTGCACTAGCAATAGAGTCAATCTATCTTGTAAGTGAAGATAAGACTGGCAC
>JAREAI010000356.1:0-2822 GCA_029240435.1 Nitrososphaeraceae archaeon
TATTATAAAACCTACTATAGACATTATTACTGCTACTCCTCCTAATGCTCCTCCACGAATCTCTTCTTCAAACGGTAAGAAACCTTTTCCCCGTAGTCCGGCAGGCGAGTTAATTGAAGCTGTCAATACATCTGCGCCATAAATCACCAGCAATATTAAAGATACAATCAATAAAATCATAGAAATTGCTACTTTATCCATAGTAGAAGTTTGCCAATCAGTTTAATATACGTACTTAATGCAGTATGTGCAGATGTGATGAAATCCTATATGTGTTATAATGCCTTGCCTTGTTAAACTCTTCTATTACAATGAAAGTTAGAAAGTCTTAATCCCTCATTCCAGATTTCTTAACATTTTAGACTAGTTAGATTATTTATTTTCTGATACTAATAATATCTGCTAATATCAAATGATCTAAAACATATATTGCTCTTGAAACGGGCTACGGGAATTGTAACTATGGATATAAATCTCTAGGATGCTGTAGTAAAATGGTTTAAAAAAAGAAATAAGTATAAAAAGCTCAGGAGGAGGAGAAGGACCATATAGTAGAGAAGGAGATGTAATTTATAAGTTAAAGACCGTTAGTCTCCTATTGAGTTGAATCATTCTTCCATTGCTAAACAGGCAAAAGAAATGAAGACAAGAATACACCATGATTCTGAGAGATATGACGAGACATTTCGAGTTGGAGTTGAAATTGAAGCATGTTTGCTTGACGATAATGGTATACCAGTCAATGCTGATCCGTTAATCAAAGAACTCGAAGGAACCAAACATAAAGTTGATTATGAATATGGTGTTTGTCAGTTTGAATATAAAACATTACCAACACCAATGGATAGGCTTTTAGATCTCAATACTGAAATTGAAGAATTTATTGAATATCTTGATAAATCAGTTCAGAAAGTATGGAGAAATAATAATAATGATGTCATTCCTGTCTTTCTTGGAGGTAATCCCTCTCCACTAATTTTTAAGGATGGATTGATCACGATAAACCAAGATATAATCAACTAGCGCGATGGCAGAGTAAAATCCCCGATGTTGAAATTGATGGTCAAAAACTCAAGGCATTACATGTTGCAACAGCTATTCAAGGCTTTCACCTTCATTTGCAAGCTCAAAATCCAGTTCATACAGCACAAATGTTCAATCACATTTTAAATTTAATACCATCGACAATTGTACTTGGCGCAAATAGTCGACTTCTTGGAGGCAAGATATATTCACTTCATGAACCAAGAATTCATTTATATGATCAGTCTGAACAACAAAATTCAGGCTTTCCTGCTATCCCAAAGTACCTTGACGATATTGACGATTATATAGATTATATTATTTCCCGACAGTCAAACATTGCCAAAGATTATTTTGAACTTGAAAAAGAACGTCATGATGATGTGCGAATTCGCTTAAATTCTGAATTTTATCGTGTTGAAATGAGAATTATGTCAGTACAGCCTACTTCGAAAGCATTGATGGCACTGATAGAATTTTTTATTGGATATTTATACAGGGCTATAAATGAAGAAAGGCAGTTGCGGCCGCTTGCTGTATTAAGAGAAGATAGATTAGCTGCAATACGATCGGGATATAATGCTCAAACGTATTTTAATATTTTAGAAACAATAAGAAGTCAACTTGATTTTGCACGTAAAGGTCTGTCTGAATTAGGACTTAAAGCGCAATTTCTTAATATTCTAGACAGCCGCCTAGAAAATAAAAGTACTCCTGGAGAGTATGTAGTTAAATTATGGGACAAAAAGTTCAATGGTTCTGTTGAACAGACTATTGTAGAAGTTATTAATGATATATGGCAGAGAACAAAAAATAATGAACCTATAAAATAATAATAAGTATTTTATTAAAGTATTGTATTTTCATTCCAATATAAAATATTATTATCTACCTATCTATGGATTACAACAATAAAGAAAAGATTCCATTCTGTTTCTTTTATTGTTTCATAGATTTTGTTTCAATGACTTCTACTAATTTAACGCTTCTGAATTCTCATATCCAAACATTTTATTTTCAAGTAGTTCAATTTAGGTTACTTTGATTAGCTATGCCCTATAGGCTAGCAAATTGAATATTCAGTAAATACCAAAAAGAAGTTCCTAATTAAGAGAACGTAATTGCACAAAAAAACTTTGGATCAGACAGTGTCTGAATGTATAATACATAAACATTATATCTACAAGAATAGATAGCAAGAATGACTGGATTAATGAATTTATCATACAGCTGCATTTTAATCATAACCAGTTTTCAAGAGTATAATATATTAACAGTAAATCAGAGGTAAAAATGTAGCTAAATTGAAACAATGAATATCAGATATTATCAAAAATACCTCATATGAGATATACTGATCGATACTCTCTCCCTCCATGAGTATGAAATCGTCATATGACCTATTTAGAGCAACAAGACTATAAATGAAATAATTCATCAAGCATCTATATTACAATCTATGAATTAATAAAAAATGCAATACAATAATACAAAAAACCTTAAGGAGTGATTATTATCTTTATAATATTTCATTATTTTAAATTGTATACATTTCAATCAGTATCATCAAATCTTGTCAATGTTACTGCATAATTACACTCTAATAAAGGAGATATTATGACATGTGTGTACAGAAATAAAGTAAGTAATAACCTCTAATACAACTTTATTTATAACCATTGCTTTACTAGATTGTCACTTATATGGTAGATCTAATTTACGGTCGCGGCATAATTGATCTTATCCGTGAGATGCCATTTTATGTTAATATATTCAAAAATTATGCTAGCATAAAGCTT
>JAREAI010000086.1:0-9033 GCA_029240435.1 Nitrososphaeraceae archaeon
CCTGTGGTATTTGCCATGCTGTTGTTGTCATAACAACAGAAGCTATTGCTATCGCCACTGAGATAGCTGGTAGTGCTTTCCTACTTACAATTTTTTTTACATTTGTCGTTCTTATCATTTTGATAAAAAGAACTAAATTTTCTTATAATCCTTGTTTACCTATGAAACGTAACTAAGTTACCTCAAGAGTTGTTTTATTAATCAGAGAAGGATTAATAATTTGAGCTCAAAGAGGTAGTTGTAGCAGGGATATTTATTGTTATATAGAAAATGAGATCAGGGAGTCTTCTTATTATTTCGCTTAAGCACTAGCTGCCCATATAGTTTGAGAACCATAATCAAACAAACATACAAGTATCATTTTTGAATATTATAGTAATGATGTAGTTCTATAAAACGATACAGTAGTGAAGCCGGTTCAGTGGAATGCGGGACAGAATTGACTCTATCTTACGACTCACATTTGTTACAGTTATTATAATATCTTAATAAGGCAAACTAATTCAAAGCTTTAGGCTGTTATTCATAATATCTCTCTAATCTATCATATTATGACAGTAGGATGATACCAAGGCTTATTCGTATTCCATACGGTGGGGAATAGTGCGGGGAATTTCCGCAGAATTTGGGGAAAAGTGTGTGAAAATTTTCTAATAACATCCTTATTGCGTGGAAAAAAGTGTAGAAGGACCTATTGATATGATTTAGTATATGTTATAGAATGAAAATAACTTGTCTATATAATTGATCGGCCATAATAACATATTTACTATTTGCAAATTTGTTAAAGCAATTTAATTCAAATCACGATGGCCACCGCTGAATTAACAAATTGTTTTATATCTATTACTTCATTATCTAAATGGAATTTTAAATAAAAGATCATTCTATCTCTTTCTCTTTATGATATATTTGTTATCAGTTATGTCTTATTTCTATCTGTTACCACCGTACGGTATTTGAATTCAGAGCATTAATACTAATAGTCTCATTTATACTGAATATGGATGGTTATTTTGATATTGAAGTTTATTTAATATTTGAATATTCAAAGATTACAATGCATACCTTTTGTTATCTCTCCCGTTTCCTTTTCTTTTCTGCTTTTGCAGGTGTTGTTTGGGTGTTATATTAATGTGTTATATGAATATGTATATATATATATATATATCACTCCGAGATGTTGCAGAAAGCCATCCTATTGTTAGTAGAGACATTCTAACTAACAAGATCTGACATAAGAAATACATTGACAGGAGTCTTCCCTTTGAATATGATAAATGTATTATTGCTCTAAATCCATAAGAGAAGATTCTCGCTGATCCCAAAGGCTACAATAGGACTAGTGTTATCCGGAACTATTTGTTATACCAGTTAATGCCTGGAAGAAAGGCTGATATTCAGGCGACAAAGGTCCAACTACTCCAAGCTGAGCCAAAAATGTAAGGTCATCACGAATTGCTTTGTGTTCTACTATTTTTCCATCTTCACTAATACGATATATATGAACTGCTTCATAAGAGATTTTATTTCCTGTAGGCTGGAGAATGAAGAAATTACCTGTGTTTGTACCTGTTACATTTATTATAGAAACAACGATATCACCTTGTGTAATGATTGCCTGTTCTTTGTGGTGAAGATCAGGAAAAGCGATACGATTATTTTTTATAGTATCTATAAATTCCTCAGGTCCTCTAAGCTGTCCTCTAACTGGATCTACCTGCGATTCATGATTAAAATATTGTGGGCTTATGAACTGAGAAACATTGCTTACATCTCCTGTATTAAAAGCTTCAATAACTTGTCTGGCAACCTTAATATTGTTTTCTTCAGTTGCTTGTGCATCTTGTCCTGATGCGTTGTCTACCACAGACATTGTAGGCAATATTGCTACAAGCAATAATAATCCAAAAGATGTTGAAGCCATTAATACACTTCTTGAATCGTGCTTCAATAGTTCTGGAGACTTGTATTCAAAACACATAATATTGTCATAGTGGTCTTATGACTTAAGAAGATATTAAATTTCTCGGGTATATTCTTTCTATCGTACAGGCACATCCATTATACAAAGCCTCTAATCATAAAAAACAATTATACCATAAGAGTATCAATAATACATCCACTATATCCATCACCATCTCCACTTTTGCTTATTTTGTCAAAAGCAGCAAGATTTGAGGTTATTTATTTTAGTGGAGGTATCATAAACTGATATCTCCACTCATTACTGTAGTATCTCCACCATAATGTTGCCTCTATTGTTTCTTTTTATGAGAGTGGAGGTATTCGTTCTAGAGTTATTGGACATATTATACAAGAATACCTCACCGATTTTATGCTAATTTTGAGCACAAAATATGATCTGGTGAAGAGATGGTGGAGGTTTTTATCTATTTTATAACAAGGCCTGCTAACTATGACAAGCATAGGGATTCATTCAAGGTCCAGAAAACTAGACTCCCAACCACAGACTGGCTATGGATAGTTCTTCTAAACCCAGCTAAATATGCAGGGCTGAAGGTGGGGGTTGATCACGAAATGAGTTCCCTCAGGAGATACCCTTAATTATTTCTCTTGCTTCTGGCTGGGGAAAGATCTCCTTTAACTTCCTAGGTCTTTTGTCCTCGAAGACGATATCAGAGTGCCATTTGGAACCAAAGGCGGTTAGTTGCATCAAGATAGGCATGGTGTCTTTACCCTTTTCAGTAATCTTCCATTGTACCATCATTGGCGATCTTTTTTCCTTGGAGCATTCGATGAAACCCTCCTTCTCGAGCTCCTTCAAACGCATTGAAAGGACCCTAGGTGTAAGACCTTGAATGGATTCTAAGAGTCGATTGAAACGATTTATCTTGAGAAAGCCAATATCTCTGAGTATCAGAATGGTCCACTTCTTTCCGAGCACTCCTAGGCTAGTTCTGATTGGACATGTTGTGAACTTTACTTGGGGCCATATGGCGCCTCCTTCTTTACTATTCGATTCCTCATCTTCTTGACGTTTGATATATTGCCGCAACTATACTTTTATTCCCTTACATACTTAATAACTATATTTAGTATAGTGTTAGCCATGAGTAAATCAAACAGAATGGAAATGGAACAAGAGATTGGAAGTGTGGTCTGGCACTCTATCGCTCGACTACCAAAAAAGAACCATGACGCGATGGTGAGGATCGCTAAGCAATTTAATGACATCTTCAAGAAGCAGGGAGGGCTTCGCTCGGAGGTTTTCCAGCTCACCAATACTGAGGCACCTATGGATGGCATTACCAACATAGCCAAAACTGTTTCTGCCAACCAAGACGAGGAAGTTTGGATGGAATTACAATACTACAGAGATCGCAAGCACCTTGAGGAAGTCACAGCAAAGTTTGGAAATGATGAGAATATGGAACGACTCTACAAACAGTCTGTGGATCTACTTAGTCCTGGATCCAGCTTCATCATGGGAGAGTTCAGCCGCCTTGAGGTCTAGCTATTAAAATGCCAACAATAGTTCATTTTGATATTCCTGCAGATGACCTTGAAAGGGCAAAGAAATTTTATAGTGATCTTTTTGGATGGAAAATAGAAAAATGGTCTGAATCAGGTACTGGTGATATGGAATACTGGATGGTAACTACGACAGATGAGAAAGGAAATAAAGGAATAGATGGGGGAATCATGAAAAGACAAAATCCACAACATCAAGTTACCAATTCTATTGACGTAAAATCAGTAGACGAGTATTCTTCTAAAGTACAGCAATTGGGAGGTAAGGTAGTTTATCCTAAAATGGCAATCCCAAAAATGGGATACTTTGCAGGTTGTCTTGACACAGAGGGCAACAGTTTTGGTATTTTTGAGTATAACGCAAGTGCAAAGTGAATTCATATGGTTAACCAAGTGCCCAGGATAACAAGCCGGTAATTTTTCTCCATCCGTTCGGCCATCATTGTTAAGTCTCATGCGCATTAGGGTTATTGCGAGAAGTAGGGGTCAATCAGATACGATTGATTAAATCAACTAAAGAAAAAGTAATTAATGTTGCAACAAATGCAATGAAAAAATAGGTGAGTGGAAAACATGAGAAAAGTAATTTATCAATGATGCTATCACTTGATGGTTTTATTGAAGGACCAAGCCGAGAATTAGATTGGCATGTCTGGGATGAAGAAATGGAGAAATATATGTGTACGACGATGTACTAAATAAGGAGGAAGCTATTTTATACGGATGCGTGGCTTATCAACTTTTAGCAGATTACTGGCCATCCGCTGCCGATAGCATCGCTCCCAAGATGAATAATTTACCCAAAATTGTTTTTTCAAAGACCTTGGAAAAGGTTGAATGGAATAACTCAAGGCTGGTTAAAGAAAATATTGCAGATGAAGTCTCGAAAATGAAACAACAGTCAGGTAAGGATCTTGTGCTATTCGCTGGTGCCGATATTGCATCAACTTTTATACAAGTGGCTTAATTGATGAATAACAGATTATAGTTAATCCTGTTGTCTTAGGCAGCGGAAAACCTTTATTCAAAAGGCATAAAGGACAAACTTAATCTGAAACTTTTGAAAATAAAGACCTTTAGTTGTGGAAATATTATACTTTACTACTAACCGGTAAAGGTCAAAGAAATATCAAAATCAGTATGACAGAGACTAATATAGACTAGACACATTTTTGTGATCAAAGAATCTGACAAGGTGAAGGAAATTCTATTCGGGAAGATTAAGCGTCTCCTGCGCTTTAATAATAGCTATGTAGATGTAAAAGTAGAGGCTTGAAGGGAATCATTTCCACTCCCATGCTACAGTTGTGACATTACCCATGTTTTCGTCTATCAGGTGTTTATAGACTGCATATTTATTGTTGAGAGATGATAGTTCGTCTCCAGTATAAGATGATGCATTAAAGAGCATAACACCATTAGTCAAGAGTATATTTGCATCACTAGATTGACTGCTAATATCTTCGTAAGAAACTTTGATGCTGCTATTTTCGTTTTCTGGCATTATATCAAAAACTCCTTTCTGAAATACGGTTCCATCATCAGGATTAGTAATGTAAACGCCGCTTCCATTGTCATGGTATCTAATCGTACCATTGATCACTCCATATCTACCAAATGTTATTTCTAAGTTACCCAAATCCGGATTACCTATTGGTCTTACATTTGTTGTATTGTGGTCGTATTGAACTAGAAATGGAGTTCCCAAATCCAAGGTATTGTTTAGAGGAAAAGTAAAGTCAACATCAGCTATTGTATTTGCTTCTTCTTGTCCTGTTGCATCTCGGATATAGTTGGTCGGTGAGAACGGTAGTAGTGAAGGGAGTGGAGATGAGTATACTGCTAGTATCAAAAATAGTGCAGTTACTACTAATATTTTTCTTGTCATACAAAGTATAGAATAAAACAGATATATAGAAAGAGGGTTTTACAAATGTAAAATGTTAAACCTGGAAAAATACTTTACTGGTACTGTTTCTTCTGCGGCTCACTTATATTATATATACTAGAGGAAGATGCTAGTCGGGGGAATAATCTCAGTTCAGCGTCCTACCTACCACCAAGTTAGGGTCTGACAGAGTGATTAACTAACAAATTTTGACTACCCAGACTATTCTCCAAGTTATAACCTTAACAAAATAGAAAAATGAATAACTTGATCCATAGGAAGATTTGAATCCAGGCCCCGGCTTATTAAATATACTTGACTGACAGACCAATGAGTAATCTTAGTTTCAAGTTCATGTCCTCCTTTTTCAAGTTCCGCGATTTCTTCTCATCATCGATTAAAATCCTAGAGCAGATAGATATTCGACCTGGTTGGAACATTCTTGATTATGGAGCAGGATCTGGAAGTTATTCCATTCCAGCGGCACAACGTGTAGGACCTACAGGAAAAGTCTATGCAGCAGACATTCATCCCCTAGCCATAAACGAAATCAGGAAAAAATCAGATATGAAAAGGCTCAAGAATGTGCACATAATACTCACTGATTGCAAGACTGAATTACCTGATGCTTCGATAGATGTTGTCCTGTTATTCTATGTACTCCATGACTTTAAAAATCCTGATTTAATCATAAAAGAACTTGATCGGGTGCTCAAACCTATGGGATTGTTATCAGTAATCGATCATAAATTTGATAAAGAAAAAGTAATCTCTACAATTAATCATGCTACACAACATTTCAAACTTAGAGAAGCAGGAGTAAGCAATAACAAGAACAAAAAAGAAATGTTAATTTTTTCCAAAGAAGTATAAATGCTGCTCACTAGGTCAAAGACGAGAACGACAATAAAACAAGAGTCACATGTATTGTTAAGCGGTTGGAAGGTTTCTGTTCACGTCCAGATACAGCACATATCTCTCCTTTTATTGATCTTATTCTCCAAGCATCCAACTAGATTTCTTAATAAGCTAAGAAATATTAGAATATGATGGCTACCATAAATACTAAATTATAATACAAAAATATATAAATTCTACAGGTTCAGTGGTATGCATACGGTAGTGTATATAATCCACTCTTAGTTTGTGGACTGTTAATACAAGAGTTTATCTTTCTCATGCGCACAGGATGTATTCTTACTTCTTTAACATTTTGTTTATTTCTTTTACTAGGTCTTCATTATCTATTGGCTTTCGAATAAACAGATTTCTATCTAACGCGCGGTACTCTTTGTTTCTGAATTCCTCATAATATAATTCACTTGCTGTAAGAAAACAGACTTTAGCGTTGTTGTCTTTCTTTTTTATTTCGTGATATAATTCAAAACCATCCATCTTCGGCATTTTTATATCAAGAATAATCAAATCATACAAACCCGGCTTGAATTTTGATAATGCTTCTTGTGGGTCATTAAATGAATCGACTTTGTATCCATAATACTCCAAAGCCAAGGTAGAAACCTGAGTGAGATCGGGTTCATCGTCTACAACTAAAATTCTATTATTTTCCATAGGTTAATTATCTCCATCGGCCGTGTTTATGTCGCTGGCAGCAGGCAGACTAAATGTAATAGTAGCGCCACCACTCTTATCTTCGCTGACATCATTGTTTTCGGCCCATATCCTTCCACCATGGGCTTCTATAATACTTTTGCAAATAAACAACCCTAAACCAGTGCCTTGATAGGACTTTGAAGCAAATTTAGAAAATAGCCTACTAAAAATTTCACTATTTATCCCACTACCTGTATCGGTAACACTTACAATGACTTCTTTTCTCCTATCCTCCCCATGGTTGTATTCATCCTTTTCAAATAAATTAATAGATATTTTCCCTTGATCTGTAAACTTGATCGCATTACTTAACAAATTGGAGAGAACCTGAATTATACGATCTTTATCTGCTTCTACAAAAATAGGATTATTGTTATTATTATTCTTATTGATTAATTTGATATTGTTATTTTTTGTCCTGTCTTTGTGGTCCTCTATGAGAGATGATATTACGTCACGCATATTAAATCGCTCCTTGTTTAGTATTAGTGTCTGGCTTTCAATTCTTGTGACATCTAATATGTTAGCAATGAGTGTCTGGAGTCTTTTGGCATTTCTTTGTATTATTCCTATCAATTCGTCTTTTCTTTCTGGGTAATACTGCAACAACCCACTAGTTCCAAGAATGGCTTGAGTAGGTGTTTTCATCTCATGACTTGCTATATTGATAAATTCTCTTTGCATCTTATCATGAATCTGTAGTCGTTCATTTGCTTCCCTTAACTCTTCATACAATTTTGCTTGCCTCCACAAACCCTCAAAGATTGAAAGATAGGACATAACTGTTGGTTCACTAGTAGAATAAGTGGACAATCCTATTGCTTCAATAAAGTTCTCTTTGGAATCATCTGCCTTTTCCATTACCAAAGATTCTCTTTTGTCAACAACTAGTATGGTAACTGTAGTCATCGCAGTTTCTTTAAACTGAATATTGCTACGTTGTACTTCTAAACCTTTCTCTTTCTTCTGGTTTTCTTGTTGCTCTCTTCTCACTGCTATAGATGCTATATTTTGTAGTATCTTTTCAACATCGTCGTTACTTGGAGTTATGATTCTAACATTTACATTATGTTCTGCCACCGATTTCTTTAAAAGTTCTATTGCACCTATGCGTTCTTCACGAAGAAAGGCATTGATTGTAGGCAGCATCAGTAGTATTTCACTTTTGGCTGATTTTATCATGTTTATGAATAATTCAAGTATTTTTCTTGGACTTTGGATTATCTCTGTCTCTCCTAAGTCAACACCTTCTTCAATTTCTCTTATCTTTTGTTCTGCAGGTTTTGCTTTACTCCATAAAGTTTCAAACACATACCGCTGCTGATCAAGAATCGATCTAACATTGCTATATATTACTTGTTGCAATAGAGCCGCTTCCTGCATTGTAGCCGAAGCCGTGTATCCTTTTTCACTTATTGCAAAATTTCCCTTAACTCCATCAAGGTGACGAAGTTCCGATATTTGCATTATTTCTTTACAATACTTAATATTGTCTTTTGTGATGTCTGTTACGAATCTTGACTTGACATTCCTTTTTTTAAGTTCATAAAATCCTTTCTTGAACACTTCTACACCCATTGCTACGGATGGCCAAGTATAGTCTGCACAGATATTCATATAATCCTCTGCAGTATACAAGAATCTGATTATTACCTCAGTAGTTTTCTCAATCCCATGCAGTACCTGAGTCTTCTCAGAATCGACAGGAGGAGTATTAGTGGCTGGCAATAATATATGGGATATCAACAAATCATAATATAAAAGGTGTTTTCTCCCCCCATGTTAGACGATTAGCTCTTTCAGTTCAGGCTGGACTTTTGCCAATTTATCAATGAGGAGTTGTATATAACATGAGAAGCGATTATATATAATGTATAAAGCACAGTGAGGAAAATTATGATAAAAAAACAGACATTCTTAAGATTGCTTAATAATGGTTATTTTTCGATATGCATGTTAACTAGACCTATAAGAGTCTGAATTTTACTCTTTAATATTCCAAGTCTCACCTCAATTAATTATGTTTCAACTAGTGA
>JAREAI010000357.1:0-2821 GCA_029240435.1 Nitrososphaeraceae archaeon
GTATTTGCCTTGTATTAATGCAGTAAATTGTGCTCGGTCTATGATTAAGATAATGCATGAAGGTATGAATCCAATTCTAAATGAATATGGTTATCCAGAGATTGCAGTACGTGTAGGTGTAGATATTGGTGAGAACATAGTTGTGCAATATGACTTGGGTACTCGTACGCCTACTATAAAGGATAAGCAGATAATAAAAAAACCACATCTTGACATTCTAGGATATACTATTAGCATTGCAACTAAAATGACAAGATTTGCAAAACCTAATCAAATTATAATTGGTCAGTTTGTATATGAGGTATTGGATGATGTACAAAAATCTACTTTTAAAGCTCTGCCAGTTAGTTCGGATGTGTGGAGTTATGTCACTAACAATACTGGAGACATTTACAGTCTGTATTGTAGTAATATAAAGGAATGAAAAGAAAAAGAGATGCGGATGAGATCTGATATAAAGCAACAGGACCTATAACAATTTAAAAAACAAGTTATTTTAAGCGCAATTAGTACTTTGATAGAATAAAGAATACTGTTTTGGGTTTGAGATATCATTGATCACTAACAAGGGGTTATTAAAACAATAATCATCCACTTTTGATTAAAAAAGAATTTCATCTATATTTAAGAAACGTACAAAAGTTAATTGAATATATCTAGATGCTGGAAATTAAAAAAATAGAAATCCTATCAGAAAAGTAAGTATGGGCTATAATTAGTGCCTGCTCGCTCGCTTGTTCATCCGTAGGACATCTACTTGACCACTATGCAACCAGTCCTTTAGTTCTTCATGACTTGGTTTAACATCATGCTTACCGGCCAAATGAAGATGCAAAAAAGCATAGTTAATTTGATTTAGCAATGGCTGGTTTGCTCATTACTCTTACAGCTTTTCTGCTGTAACTCAACTGGAACTGTCTTCCACCAGTTGTTGAAGCTTCTCATTTGATCAATATTAAATTACAAAGACTTTAGACAACTATATAAAAAATATCAGTTATGGATTAGACTTGTATATTTACTCTCCTATAGAAATGCTGCAAAAGCATTATCATCAAGAATTAAGAAAAGGAAAAGTCATGTTGCCATCTAGAAATGGGTGCAGAGAAATACAAACCTGAAAGAATATTTGCTAAACGAAAAAGGATTTTTGAATTTATATAGACGAGACACAACTTTAAGTTGGTAGTAACTACTTTTGGATATGGATTGCAATTGAATCATCAGATAGCACAGTTCTTGTCATTCGTATTTCTGCTAAAAAAACATGTTTGTTGCTGAACAGTTTCTTAGTTCCTTAGTAAAAGAGTATGGAAAACATCCAGTTTCAACTGATGGTGTGGTACATGGTATTCACAAGTAAATATTTGAAGCTAAGGCATCATATTCACTCATCGTATGAGAAAAGTATAATTGAACGAATTATCGAATATCTAAAATATAGGACAGAATGTTTTGACGATTATTTTTCCTGTAAAAAAGAGAAGTGTATACTAAAACACATTATCAATTGGCTAAATCTGTTTATTGACTATCATAATAGGAGATGATTTCTTAAGTTAACAGCACCTTTTTTCGGTGATTTAAGGATAGTTAATTCAACTCTTTGTTACATTAAAAAAGAAACATCAGCGCATCTATTGATCTTTTCATAAGAACAATTCTAACTTTGAGTGTTATTTTGCAGATGCATAAACAGTTAATGGGATTTATTCTTTAGATTCTCTTTTTCTACTATCAACAAGTAGCATTCATTGCATATATTTGTTGAAAAGATAAAATTTAGCGAATAAAACCTAACTCTACCACAAAACTTACATGTGCGCACGATTATGATCTCATTAACTCTCTGATAAACCTAAGCACTACCATAATTTAGAATATGGCATGTTCTCTTTGCTTGCTCTTCAAAGCTACTCCATATATGAACACACAACAAACTCAAGTAATACGCTCAGATATCCTTCAATAAGGATAGAAGATCAGAATAAATCTGTCAATAAGAAAGATAGAGTTAGAAGAAGACAACGGTACAAAAGAGGAAAAGTATATGGAGGTGAAGTCAAAGAAGAGGAAGAGGATGAACAAGATGAACACGAAGCACATAAACCCGCTGGAGTATTCGATGAGCCTCTAAAAAAGCCGTAGAGAGCAGCTAATAGCGACTCCTTAGTATTTCTTAAAAGATATGCTAAAGATACCGATGCAAAGTATTCTGATGTAGTTCAATTTAGTTTAATAATATTCATTATGGTAATATGTGAACTATTGATAAGAGAAGCAATAGTTACAATTGTTAAATGCTTCATTTGTAATCTAATCGCTGTGATAGGTACTTGCAATGGCAGCAGCTATAACTGTATTGCCATTAATTTCTTCAGGTAATAGTGAGTATGGTTATTCTATTTTTCGTCTTGATCGAAATCTAGTTTCTCATCGATCCTTTTCTGCAGTTCCTTGTACCGTTCATATTTCCTAGTCCACTTAGATAATACCAACCATTGCCTTATTCCTATTCCTAACCATATTAAAGAAATTAGAAATGGTACCATACGTGCAGCATGAACGCCCGGGCCAAACCCTCCTTGACCAAACCTTTCAGATGGCATCATCCTGTCGTCATGAAACGGAAATGGAGGGCCAAATAGTGCAAAGGTGACAATAAAAGATATTGGTGGAATAATCATGATAGTGAGAATCATTATGATAAACATCTTTTTTGTCCTGTTTAGTTGAGCTATAATCCCATCCATTATCTGAAAGATATTCTCTCTGAATCTTTTGTCATTATTGTCGTTATTTCTGTTAGAGTCTATCATAA
>JAREAI010000087.1:0-9031 GCA_029240435.1 Nitrososphaeraceae archaeon
CATGCATTGCATTATATTTCAAACGAATTATACCATAGATTCAATAAATTTACTGTTGAAAGCATTGCAGGTATAGAGTCCAGAGGTTTTGTTATAGCGACAGCGCTAGCATTAAACTTTGATAAAGGTTTAATAATGATCCGAAAGGCAGGTAAGCTGCCTGGTCATACTCTCAAGGAATCATATGATATCGAATATGGTAGTGCCGTAATGGAAATACAAAAAGATGCAATAAAACCCCGACAAAATGTCCTGATAGCAGATGACCTGATTGCAACAGGCGGCTCAGCCATTGCTGCTGCAAATCTTATCGAAAAGTTAGGAGGTATAGTTACAGGATTTGCATTCGTGATAGAACTGGCCAATCTTAATGGAGCGAATAAGTTAAGGACCCTAGGCTACAACGTGCAATCATTAGTGGTGTACAAGTGACATCTAATAAATACTCTGCAGATATCGGCCTTATAGGAGGTACAGGAATTTATGATTCTGGAATCCTAAATGATATAAAAGAAATTAAAATTCATACTCCGTACGGCGAACCATCAGATTCGATTACTATTGGTAAGTTCTCTGAACGAAACATTGCTTTTATTCCTAGACATGGAAAAAACCATCGAATTCCTCCTCATAAAATAAATAATCGTGCAAATATTTGGGCATTGAAAGAACTTGGAGTGACAAGAATTATCGCCCCATCTGCAGTAGGAAGTTTACAAAAAGAATTCAAGCCAGGTGATATTGCTATACCTGATCAGTTCATTGACTTTACAAAAGGAAGACAATATACTTTTTACGATGGTGGAGAGGTTTGTCATATCTCTGCTTCCGATCCATTCTGTGCCGAACTAAAAGAACTAACAGTAGAGTGTGCTAATAATTTGAATTATAAAATTCACGACAATGTTACATATGTTTGTATAGAAGGACCAAGATTCTCTACTCGGGCGGAATCTCTTTTTTTTAGGGAAGTAATGAAAGCACACATAATTGGGATGACAGTGGTTCCTGAGTGCATATTGGCAAGAGAGGCAGAAATTTGTTACGTCTCGATTGCAACTATCACGGACTATGATGCGTGGACTGACTTTCCAGTAAGTTCTAACAAGATAATAGAAACATTACAAAAGAATATCGAGAAGACTAAAAAATTGGTTGGGCAATTAATACCAGTAATAGAGAATAAAAGGAATAAATGTGCATGCGGAAATGCGCTTGAAGGAGCATTGTTATAAGGTTCATTCATGTATTTTTAGGCCTTTTGGAAGTATAACCTCTCCTTCGATTAATTTGCGTTGTATCGTTAATTGCAATACATCAGGGTCTATTCCCATTTTGCTTATTATATTTAGAGTCTTTTTTGAAATAGTAAGTGCGATGTTATGCCCACCTATTCTTCCGAATGCTACTGCAGTAAATCTAAACTGTTTATTATTGACAAGAAAATAACCAGTCAGCTTGCTGGCAATATTGCTGCCTCTAGCGTTTTTAACAAAAATAGTTATTGGAATACTTTCATCACTTCGTACCTCTTCAGCCATCATTTTGCGTTCTTCTGCTCGGTAATTTCTATGCTTCGATTTATATTATCCTCAACAAGAAAATCCCACCAATCTGGATCCATTATTCTATAGTCTTTGACATCAACCTCAACTGTGGTTTCATTATCGGTATCAGTAAATTTGAAATTACCTTGTCTTATTATCTTTATCAATTTCCATCTATCATTGCCGGCTTTCTTCCTATTAATTGCAACAGCCCATTTTTTATCCTTATCAATCTTTGGCATACCTATATTATCTGCAATTTCTAAAATCCCCAGTCTTTTTTCTTCACAAAATAGTTCCTTTGTTATCACGTTGCGCCATATGTCAATGGCTCCTACTGTTCTCCCTTTTTCATTAATGTTAATAACACCGAAATAAACAACCTTGTCTTCACCTGTTGGCTCTGATGTAGTCATCTGCTTGTGTACTGCAGACAAATGACCTTAATTAGTTCTTGCATGATCAAAAGGTCGTTCTAGCAATTTCCCGATATTATCAACTTTCATATTCTTTTTGAAAAGAATATTATCTTCCTGACACCTTTTTTTATATCTATTAGTTATGGCGAATAGAGGATGTAGTGATTCATATTTTGTCGCGCTAAATTCGATGATCATTCCCTTATTAATTAGAGATTCTGCTATTTTTTTCGCGTCTTGAACAGAATAGCCCAGAAGGTTGGATATATCTTGAGGATCCATCATACCATTTTTTACAATTAAAACAAATACCTTTGCTTCTTCCTCTGAGATTTTTAATTCAGAAACAAGTTCTTCTTCAATATTGTCAATATTGACTGTCAAACATTAAATGTTATTACTATCGACGGTATTAAAATGATTCTATTGATAATAATCTCTAATCGAAGTCACATTATGAGATAGCTCTTCGAGCTCAGTTATAAAAGAATAATCAAATGGTGTTTCGCCAATGGTGTTTCGCCAATAACAGTAACTAAGCGTCATCAAGTTTCGATATAAACTGTTGCCTATGTATAGGCATAATGCTTATTGTTGTGTTATAATTCTCTAACATTGATTATGACATCTGGGTTGGAAAATATGAATATTGATGAATTTGTTGATGCTGAAGAAATTTTTTTTGAGCTAGCCAGCCAACAAAGGTTGTCGATAATTTTCGGTCTATACCAAAAGAAAGCTAAGCTCTCTGAACTTTCCAAGGATCTTGAAATAACTATGCAAGAAGTGCATAGAAACGTTAACAGATTACAAGATGCAGGACTAATAGAGAAAGATTCAGAGGGAATTTTTTCTTTGACTACATTTGGAAATACAATAATCAAGCAAATTCCTTCCTTTGACTTTTTGTCACGACATAAAGAATATTTCTCTGAGCATACATTAGGCGAACTTCCAATGAAATTTGTACAGCGAATAGGTGCCCTTAATAATTGTGAATTGGTAAGAGGAATTGTTGCTATTTTAGAATATTGGAAACAGATTTACAGAGATTCTGAAAATTACATATTTGAAATCATTCCGCAGGTACCACTTGATCTCATAGAACCTATATTATTTAATGTTAGAGAAAGAGGAATACGACTATCTTATATATTTCCAAGAGATGTTATCATTCCAAAAGGCAGAACCGAACTTCTAAGGAGGCTACGATTCGATGAACTCTATAGTACGGGTAGAATAGGAAGGCGTATGGTAGATAAAGTTCAGGTTGCTGTAGTTATTAATGAGAAAAAAGCATCAGTACTTTTTCCAACTCAGAAAGGTGAAACTGATATGAACTTGATGTTCTACAGTGAAGATCAATTATTTCACGATTGGTGTCTTGACTATTTCTGGTTTAGATGGTATGGTTCCAAAAGCTTTGAGGAAGATAAACTCAGAGAGATATAGCATAGATAATAAATTCATTTCATCCAGTCAATAGGTATGTCTTGATATATTCCATTAGGCAGGACCCTCCTAATTGATATCGGCAATGCCTTCAAATCTAATTCTGCTATTGCTAATGAAATAGAATCTCTTACATCATTTGGTATTCTAATTAACGACGGTGCTCCTAAAGATAACTGCAGAGATCTCGCACCTGTGATTCTTGCTCTTTCAAATCTTGTGAGCCGTTGTGGTCCAATTAGAACCTGATTTCCTTTTGCAGCAACTTCCCTTAATTCAAAATCAATTTCGTTATACGTAACTACTTCGTCTTCAGGACGAGTAGATTTAAGTGAATCTACTACTTGGACTGTTGTCTGTCTGCTATCATCAACAGAGTGATTTGTTTCTAAGGATCTCTTTGAAGTCTTACTGGATGCACTCTTTTTTACCTTGGGATCTACCTTCTTCATGCTTTTTTCTTTTAGGTTCAATGGTTTTTTTGACTGGGATTTATTAGGTGAAGAATCTTTTAATACCAAGAATACTGCAAAAGATATTAATTATACAAATAAATGTTGCTAATCTTTCAAAGAAGTCAAGACACAAAATTATACGTTTTGATTATATACTATTTTTGATAATTCTAGAGAGTGGATAAGCATCAGACAGCCGGTTCAGTTTCAAGAATTCCTATGATTATACAAATATTGGATAAGGGAATAGCTCCATGTGAGCTGATACGTCACCTCTCTCCATTGTGTGTTAGAATGATTCTGAACTGTCTTCCTCTGCAGGATAGAATTCACAAATTTTCAGACTCAATAATATATATTGAAACAAGACTTGTAATTGGAGCAGAGAAGCAAAAAACTCAGTTTAAGCGTGGAGACATTGCGTATATGACATCTAATAGTTCTATATGTATATTCACCAAAGATTCGGTCATGACACCTATGAATCCTATTGGGATCGTTAAATCAAATTTAGAAATATTCGAATCTACTCAGGCTGGCGATATTATGATTTTAAAAAAAATGTAAATATTCGAAAAAACAACTGTTAGCCTTAAAAATCTGCGATCACATATTATTTTACTAGTTCATAAACCTTGTGTCCGCTATATCCTCCTACATTTCTGACAATCCCTTTGGATTCAGCCGATTTTATAAAAGCATTAGCAACAGAAATTTTTACTCCTGCAGATCTAGCATAACTCTGTATCGTAATTGCTTTCATACTTTGAAGTAATTTCAATCCTTGAGGTTCTTCCACAAGTACTGATAATTTTTGTCTTTGCTGCTGTTTGGAACCTATTTTCTTACTCTCTTCTTTCTTAGATGATTTTGTATCGCTAACTTGAGTATTAGCATTAGCCTTATCAGAAGCTCCAACGGCAGTCTTTTGTTTATTGCCACCCATAATGAAAGAATTTGCGTAGTTCTAATTTATAAATTATAGGACGACTCGTGGGTTTCATAATTATAGAGAACTACACCACAATATTTCATTGACATCAATTTTCAAGTCTTCCAGCCTCTTAACAATAAAATAATATTAATTTATATCACAATGTATTTTATGCTCTTGATAACCTTACCTTACCTTACAGTGCTTTTGAACATTACAATTATTTAGTTATAGCGCAGAGCATTTGGATTACTTGGTTTAGATATCCTCAAGATAACCCTTAGATATTTTAAATATTTTACATAGGTATCTGTTTAATAAAATTTAAAGCATAACCCATCTTAATTCAAATATTGGATTTTACGTTAATTGCAGAAACTTTTGAAAAAATGGAAACCACTGCAAGCAGGCTAGCCCTCACTGATCATTTAGTATCTTTATTGAAACTAACTCCTGTTGAGCTAATTGACAAAGTAATATATCTTATTCAAGGAAAACTCTATCCAGATTACGAAGGAATTGAATTAGGCTTAGCTGAGAAGATGGCTATTCGAGCTCTTGCATATTCTGCTGGAGTAGAACTTTCAATTATAGAAGGAGTTTATCGGAGAACCGGAGACATAGGAGCTGCTGCAGAAGAAGTTATGAAAACAAAAAATCAAATGACTCTATTTAGCGAAAAAATGACAGTTGAGAGAGTTTATAATACTCTAGACAGAATTGCCCGTACTACAGGCTCAGGCTCCCAGGAGATTAAAATGCGACTTGTCAGTAATCTGTTAAATGATGCCACTTACCTTGAAGCCAAATATATTATGAAATTTATCACGGAAAGTCTACGCTTGGGTATTGCAGATCATACCATAATGGATGCTTTAGCATTGGCGTTTACAGGAAATAGAATACATCGGCATATTTTAGAAAAAGCTTACAACGTATCAAGCGATCTCGGAATAGTGGCCAGACTTTTAGCAACAAAAGGTCTTGAAACTGTAAAGTCCTTGAAAATAACATTGTTCAGACCAATCAGGCCAATGCTGGCTGAACGTGTGCGTAGTTCAGCAGAATGTATAGAAAAAATGAACGGAGCAGCTGCAGCAGAATATAAATTAGATGGAGAGAGAATACAAGTACACAAAGGTAAACTAAAAGTAGAGTTATTTTCAAGAAGACTAGAAAAAATCACATATCATTATCCTGATATCACGGAGGCTATCAAATCTATTAAGGTAAGTGAAGCGATTTTTGAAGCAGAAGTTGTAGCGATCAATCCATTAACTGACGAATACCTTCCTTTTCAGGAATTAATGCACCGGCGTAGAAAATATGGTATAAAGCAAGCAGTAGAGAATTACCCTATAAGCCTGAATTTCTTTGATGTATTATACATTGATGGACAAGATACAACATCTTTGCCATACGTTGAAAGACGTAAAATAATTGAGAAAATATTCCATATGGATAAAAAAGACAGGATTAGAATTGTTCCCCAAGCTATTGTAAAAAATATTGACGAAATTGAGAGGTTTATGGCATTAGCCATAGAAAATGGATGCGAAGGCTTAATGTTGAAACAACTTTCAAGTAATTATCGTGCCGGAGCTAGAGAATTTGCTTGGATAAAACTGAAACGTGAGTATCGTAGTGATATCGCTGATACCCTCGATCTTGTTATAGTAGGGGCTCTCTTCGGTAGGGGTCGCAGAGTTGGAAAATATGGCGCTCTTTTACTTGCCTCATACGATCCCGATTCAGATATATTTAGAAGTGTGTGTAAAGTTGGAACTGGATTTACAGATGAACATCTTGAACAATTCTACAGGAACTTAGAGGATCATATAATATTACATAAACATCCGCGAGTTGACAGTGGAATAGATATGGATGTATGGTTTGAACCTAAAATAGTAATTGATGTAATTGCCTCTGAAATAACATTAAGTCCATCTTATACAGCTGCAATGGATCGGATGAGAAAAGGCTATGGATTGGCGCTACGATTCCCCAAATTCACTGGCAAAATAAGGTATGATAAAAATCCAAAAGATGCAACTAGTGTCGAAGAATTAATCTCAATGTATAAAGCACAGTTGAAGAGAATAAAAAACGAATAGAAATAAGATAATCCTCTAATCATAACATTTAATTTTACTAACTGTTTAGATAACTGACATTTTACATTCTCTAATTAGAAGAAGTAAATCGATAAACATCTACGAGGATCAGATCAGTTGGAGAGAGACATGCATCTGGCATAGATAGATAGGATGTGCGGATAATTTGTGTACATTAATTATGTGTGGATCACCAATATTCCATTAAATACAAGTCTATTCAACTTCTTTCTGATGTCATCATCGATGGTTTCACATTTATTACAAGTTTAAAATTTGTAAGTATATCTTTGCATCTGTTCCGTATTGTAACTTCTGTAATTCCTGCTAGACTAGATATATCCATTTGCAGAAGATTAAAGCCAAGCAATACCGCAGCAAGATATATGTATGCTGCGGCGAGGCCGTTAGGGGCCTTACCATCTCCTAGAAGGCTATCTTTTGTTTTATGTGCGATGTCAATTGCTAATCTCTCAACTTTTATGTCAATTTTTGCCGTATTGGCAAGTTTTGATATGTATTGATCAATTGCAAGAGTTACAGGAATTGGTTTTGATTGTATTACTGATGGTGAAGAAAAGGTAGATTTAAAAGATGAGGCCGTGGAGGAAGATGAAGATGACATACTACGATTGGTGGTAGACGACTGTTCTTCTGTAAAAACGCCCATCTCCATGACCATTATTCTATAGTATTTGGCTGCAAGTTTTATGCTAGATGCATGCTGCCTGGTTATACCAGCTGATTTAACAATTTCTTCTAATGACCTTACAACAGAAAACCTCTTACAGGCAAGATAAATTGTCGCAGCTGCAATACATGCAATAGATTTTCCCTTTGCTTCACTTTTATTTTCATAATTTCTGTAGAGCATCGCTGCTGTTTCTACCAATGGCTTGGGGAGGGACATTACAGAGCAAGTCTCATTAATTTTAGATAGAACATTTGATAGCCTTCTTTCTTTTGTAGACGCAACTCTGATTCTTGAATGCCATCTTCGCATGTTATTCATCTGCTCTGCCATTTGATGATCAATCGACCTTCCACTATAATCTTTAGAGGTAGAACCTATTTCAGTTCTTAAACCATAATCATGTAATGAGTAGCTTGTAAATCCGCTGGCACGGATCGTTTTCATTTTCTCATCAAAGTCAGTTGCATGGGATTCTGGGCCATAATCGTCAATCTGTTCCATTACTACATAGCCACATTTTTGGCAAATGTATTCACCCTTGCTATAATCTTGAATTAGTCCTGACTGACATTCTGGACACTGTGTATAGTATTCTGTCGAAGTCATTGCCGATTCTCTCCAAGATTACTATAACGTCGAAAGCCTTTCTGTTGCTTGTGGACATGGGATCGAAAATCTCTTCTCTTAGCCAAAACTCCTCCATTAAATACGTTAGTGCCAATAATTTTTTTTATTCTGTCAGTAAACGGTGCTACCGAAGCGTAAGGCGCGTTTATAGGACCAATTACTTCAATTACTTTGCCTATGCGTTTTCCACTGGCATCGACTAGTAGTTGTCCACTTTTAATTTGTTTACCATCTTTTTGAAGCCTGACAATAATCCTTCCGCTTTTTGATAAATGCATAACCTCCCCTAATTCGCTCAATTTCAATCACTCTAAGGTTTTACTTATTATCATTCTGTTCTGTCAAGAATAATTAAGTTTATTGATAAACAAAATATGCATTGAATACAGATATGATCTCTGGGATACGAAATTGTATTTTTACATTCTATCTATGAAGGCCTTTTTGTCTATTTCTTTTTTGCACCATTTTTTCTGCAATTGTGTTGATAGTTACAGTTTTCTTTATGTCAGAAGGTTTCAGAATCATAATGTAACCTGATTTTACAAAGGATCTCCTTGGATACCTAGCCTGGTCGTTTGTTTCTTCTTTTGTTGGATTATATCCAGCCTCCGTTGCAGCATCTATTAGGTCAAGTAAGCTAGGATCAAAAACCGATTTATCACGTTTTACTTTACGACCTTTACTCCTAGACAAATTTTTGTTAAAATAGTCAAGCCATAAAATAACATGATCGTAATCTTTCAACTAAGGCTATAGAATTTAGGATTAATATTAATTTAATGACTT
>JAREAI010000088.1:0-11545 GCA_029240435.1 Nitrososphaeraceae archaeon
AATACTATATCTATTAACGAATATTCAGCTAGGTTAGTCAATATCCGTGATAGGATAGAAGAACTCTTGTGGGTATTAAATAAAAAAGGTACGCCATCAAATTTTCTTCTGGAAGTTTACACGATAAATATGCCTGGTAAGAAGGAGGTATCTTTAACCGTGGGTCAAATATTGGAAAAGTTGAAGATTGGTGAACTGACTATGAATGACCTTCAGGCGGATGTTGGCGATAAGGTTCGAAAGGCAGCATTGCATTCAAAGAGATTAAAAAGTGATTATAAAATTACGTAAAGAAGAGGATGACGCTTATTACGGCAATTATGCCTTTATTAATATCACAATAACAATACTGATTGTATTGGTTAATCTACAATATCATGACTACTTCTCTCTCTCTAGCTGTGACGACTAGTACAAATACTCTTTCTTCTCATAAGATAAAATGTCAGAAATCTCCAAAGCCTCCCGCATCAAATCCTCCAAAGTCTCCTGAGGCATCTGCTTCTCCTCCTATTTGGCCGCTATCTTCTCCACCAGTTTCACTGCCGGTATCTGAGTCAGCTGCTCCTCCTCCACTCTCTGCAGCCATTTGGCTTTCCATTGGATTCATTGCCATCCCCATCATAGAAAATATAGATGTAAAGAATATTACATCTATAATACCAGAGAATAACATAAAGGGTACCCATGATCTGTTAGAATTCATATAGCTTTGAAGCTGAGTAGTATTACCATTGCTTTGCCATTGTCTTAACTGCTGAGCTTGTTCTTCTAATTCTTGCTTCTTTGAGTTTAACATTCTTAATCCTGTCTCAGTCACCGTAGCCTCTACTTTTTTGCCACCAAAGAATTTTCTTTTCTTTTCTTCCTTAATTATTAGTCTTTGAGAGGACAGGTCATTTACAATAAGCTCAACTTCATCTCTTGGTAATCTGGTAGTTTTAGCTATTCTATCAATATCTTTAATGCCTCTTCCTATTGCATCCAATACGATGAAATGAGTAGGATTATTATTCGGACCAAATTTTGTATCTGAAGAATCATATGTCATGGTTATTATATAATATATCAATAGTATTTGTTATATTTAAAGTCTGATGTTTGCAACTGTCCTTAGAACAGGATTATGATTATCACAAATTCTTTTAGCTATTCCCTTTTTGGAAATTATCAAGTTCTATGTTTTTTCTAACCTAATAACAGATATAACATCAGCAATAGCTTTAACTACCATTCTTCGTTTGTAACATGATGAAGTTTATCTAGGATAAGACTGAATACACTTTTGGAAGCGAGACGTCATATCTATAGTTTATGTTCATATGACCATCATCGAACTCTTCATAATAATGCTTGATATTCATCTTCTTAAGTTTAGAGTGCAGTATCCTTGCGCCCCACTGAAGATTAAACTCGTCTCTTGTTCCGCAGTCTATGAATATTAATTTGAGCTTTTTTAGATTACTCCGGTATTTCTCAATCATCCTCACCGGGTCACAGGCGAGCCACCTATTCCAGACCTGTTCCAACATCTCTCCTGTCTCGATATCGAATGGTAAATCCACACCCATATTTTCTGAATTTGAGTTCGGCGAATAATGAGCTGCCATTGCGAATATATTCAATGGAGGACCATCGCTTTTTTGATGTCGATTAGGTTTCTTCCAAAATTTTTCGAGCCACTTTTTTGGGCTGTCATCTGCCGCCCTAAAAGCATCAAGAGCCTTTGGAAAATCTGGAAGATAACAATAGTGAAAAGCTGCATCTCCAGAATGGTCCACTAATCCTTGAAATATTTCTGGATGGCGCATACCCAGCACAAGAGCACCATAACCTCCAGAAGATTTTCCCCAGACCGCATGGTAGGATGTGTTATATGTTTTATCCACAAAAGGTACAATTTCATTTATAATATAGTCTTCATATCTTCCTGTAGCTGATGAATTAATATACTGATTTCCTCCAAACCTTGTAAAACAATCAACTAAGACCAGGATCATTGGACCACTTTTTCCTTCCGAGATCAATCTATTCATGCGAGCTTCGATGTTCTCCCCCAGAGGATCAGAGTTTAACAGCGTTTTTCCATTGCCGCCAAAGCCTGCCAATGCAAACACTGTCACGTATCCTTTTGAATAAGACTCGGAATAGCCTGGAGGAAGATATATGATAACTTCTCTTACATAAGGATCCTTTAAAGGATTGGATTTAAGAATAGTGCTTTTATGTATTTGAATTACTACTTTTCCCTTAAGTCTTTTCAATTATTTACAATACCTAATTAGATATTTATTGATTAAAAGCATTAGCTGGACAAATTTGAATTTGTAATTCTGATCTAATCTGGAAAAAATGTTAAAATATATATACACACAGAATGGTAAAGCTCTATGCTTAGCATTAATAATAATTTGCTATTCTTGGTTTTGAGAATTTGCGCGCTGATAATGCAGAGGGAGAACGATTTGTAATATGGCTAGATATACCACAAATAGATCTATTTCAGTTATCCTGGCATTGTCATTGGCTGTTGTGATGACATCTGCAATGCTTTTTAATGGGTTAAAAGAAGCAGTAGCAGCATCATCAGAAGACCAGCAACAACTACAACAAGCAGAATCAAAAGTTATTTATACAATATATGAAAGTATAAACAATAATCAAATCCACAATATCCAATTTAAAACAGACAACTCTCAATTTAAAAGAGCTCCAGAATTTACTGATATTACGGGCTATCTGAATACAAATCCTGACTTAAAGCTAACAGACTTGAAAGGGAAGGTCGTACTTGTTCATTTTTGGACGTATACATGTATTAACTGCAAACATACTATTCCTCACCTAAATGAGTGGTATAAGAAATATGCTGATGAGGATTTCACAATTATTGGCGTTCACAGCCCTGAGTTTGATTTTGAAAAGGATATTGATAATGTAAAAGAAGCAGTAAATGACTATGATATAGGGTATCCGGTGATACAAGATAATAATTACGGAACATGGAATGCTTACGGAAATCAATATTGGCCTAGAGATTATCTTATTGATACGCAAGGATTCATCAGATATAATCACATTGGCGAAGGAGACTATGATCAAACAGAAAAGGCAATTCAGTCGTTACTATCTGAAGGAACGAAACAATTAAGATAATGGCTGAATTTTTGAGGAACATATATAGAAGATGTCTGAAATAAAAGAGACAGTATCATCTACTACTACTACTGCTAGTAAGGACTGCCACCTGCTTTACATGTTATACTCTTTGAGAGAGCGTTAGACTGTGCATGATCTGCTCTAATGTATACTGCCTCAAATGGTTCTCAATGCAAACAAATTTGACATAATAGTTACGCATACAAAGTACTTCGTTATATAGTATGAAATCTATCAAAATAACCAGTAATAACTTAGTTATTAGGTCTAGATGCATCTAATAATATTTTATTTTATCAATAATAATAAAAATGCTTTAACTTCGACCGTCTGGTTAATTAACTTACTATGTCAACAAAGAAGAAAAGGAAAAGAAACATTATGTACTACTGAATGACATAGAGCACTTAAATTATGCAGAGGTCGATGACTTCAAAATATATTATTATAATATCTTTACTTGTATTAATTACTATAACAATGTATAAACCTCTATACCACGAGGTTTTTGCTGCCTCGCCTGCATTTGATCGTCAAGAAATCACGGATGAATCCAATGATGACATTCATTTAAATAGAATGGCACAGAGCCAGACAAAGGATGATTATAATGATACACAAGATAAATCTACCGATATTGAGAAGATTACTTACTTTAGTAATGGAACATTTTTAAATGCCACACTTTGGTTGGCTTCTGGATTTGAGGAGAATCCGTCCGTCAATGGAAGCACTGTGGCTGTAGTTTATGGAATATTAATTGATGCAGACTCTGATCAACAAACTGGAAAGGAAGGAGTTGACTACCAGATAGAAATTCACTGGACTAATGAAACTCAAACATGGAATAAGGGAATCACAGAGTATTCATCACATGTTCATAATAGAACATTGGATATAAAACAGGACTATACTGGTTTCTATGAAAATAATGAAAGATATGTGGAGTTATCTATAAATTTAGATGACATACTTTCTCCTAATCGATACAAAGCAATGTTCTATGCAGGTGCTATATATGATAATTCTGACAGGAAAATAGACCTTAGTACCTGGGTCGATATTTCACCGCCTGAATATAGTATTGCAACATTACCAAACCCCGTCATAGTAAGACAAGGCGAACAAAAAAATATTGGAGCGCAACTGAAAGCAACAACTGGTTTTGTGCCAAATGTCACTGATTTTATGCCTGTCGAAAATTATTCCAGCATAGAATTAGAATTCATCAGAGATAAGTTAAATAAATCTTCTTATGGCATCGAACCTGCACCTTTTAAAATTGAGGTCCCAAAAAATGCACAGGTTGGTCAGTACATAATACCGATAAGAGCAAACATATCAACAGGCTCAACCTTTCCATTTTTTAAATTCGTTGAATTCTCCAATGTAAATTTGCCATCAAATTCAACAGATATTTCAATAAAAGGACATGAAATGGCAACAGCAAATTTAACAATATCTGTAGTAGAACCATTATCTATTCAAGAGCAATTGAAAGATTTTTGGAGTGTATATGGAGTTCCTATAAATTTAATTGGAGCAGGATTTGCTGGAGGATTAGCAACGTATTTGTTTGATTATTTAAAAAGCCGCAACAGGAACAGAAATAAATAAGAACTCGCGACTAATAATCACTCTAGTCCATAGAAATGATTTATGTTTTTTTACCTCGTTATCATATGAATTATTCTTCATATGCATAGTTTATAATGGCATACTTAAAAAAAATAAAAAAATTAAGTCTAAATAAACTAGAGAATAATATACATGTAATAAAAACTTGTAAAAAGAAATGAGAATATACAAAAGTGAAAGAGGTAACATAAGCAAATTGCAGTCTGTAGTCTAATACGCAATAAGGTATTGATAAGAACAGAGAAGCAAATGACTACATACAATTACAAAAATTTAAGTGTACTTTTCTATGGGCATATTAAAACCTATGTGTTCTGCAGTGTATTCTTGATGGCCTTTCCATAAGGATGACACTCATATATTGAAGGATATAGATTATTATGACTACGGATCAAAGAGAAAGACTATTCAAGGCATCAAGAAGAGCACTATTGCAATCTTATAGCCCATATTCTAAATTCAAAGTAGGTGCAGCTCTACAAGCTACAAAAGCTGGTGCCAAAAAAATATTTATTGGTTGTAATATAGAAAATGCTTCTTACAGCCTTTCAATATGCGCAGAGAGAGTTGCTTTATTCAGAGCTGTTTCAGATGGTTACACTGCATTTAAAGCTATAGCAATTTCGTCCACTAGTGATAAACCGATTTTTCCATGTGGAGCGTGCAGACAGGTACTTGCAGAGTTTTGTAAATTATCTAGTCTCACAGTATATATTGATAAAGATACATCTAACTACAGACTGGATGAATTATTTCCTCATCCTTTCAAAAAAGAGGTACCCAGGTCTTGACACTATTTGGTTGCAGTGGTTACTATTAGTATTTGGATGAATATAACTAATGAATACAATCGACACATCGTAATTGTACTCTCTCTGCGTTACTGAATACTATATGGCCTGACTATCCAACGAAACTATTGTTGCATAACCTTGGAGATATCAATCTCATTGTATAGTAATTTTTATAATTTGTTCTTAATCTGTTCTATGAATAGAACAAATAGAATTTTTTGTATATATTGTAAACTTGCTAATTTATATAATTCAATCATGCCCAAACCATATGGCCCAAGAAAAAGTGGCAATTGTTACAGGCAGTTCTACGGGTATAGGATATGAAACATCGCTTGCATTAGCAAGAAATGGATTTTACACTTATGCAACAATGCGCAAGTTAGAAGGAGAATCCGAGCAGACAATAACAAATATTTCCAAAAGTGAAAATCTGCCATTACAAGTTATTCAGCTCGATGTTAATAATGATAAATCGGTTATAGATGCCATTAACAGAATAGTAGAGGAAAAGAAAAGAATTGATGTTGTAATTAATAACGCAGGCTATGCACTAGTTGGAGCCTTAGAAGAAACTTCAATGCATGAAATAAGGGAACAGTTTGAAACCAATTTTTTTGGCGCCGTAAGAGTAATGGAGCAAGTAATCCCTATAATGAGAAAACAGACAAGCGGTAAAATTGTCAATATAACATCTATGGGAGGAAGAATAGCAATTCCACTTGATTCAATTTACCATGCAACAAAATTTGCTCTTGAGGGTTTATCTGAGTCTATTCAGTACGAACTAGCACCATTTGGAATTAAAGTTATACTCATAGAACCTGGAGCTGTGGAGTCAAACTTTTGGAAGAACTTAAAAGTTGCCACGAAGGAATCAGATCCAAATTTCTCACCATATAGACAAATCGAAAATAATATGTCAGAAGTATTGAAACAAATGGTACAAAATACAATACCATCGTCTGAGGTTGCTAAGGTGATTCTACAAGCAGTTACATCAGATAATCCCGATTTTAGATATGTAATAGGAAAAGATGCTGCCATGATCATAGAAGCAAGAAAAAATATGTCTGATAGGGAATTCGAAAACTTGATGAAGAAACAGTTCAATCTACAATGGTAGATATTGGTATTAGGAAGGGCAACTCAGTTGAATTCACAATAGAATAATATGGTTATCATTCTTGATTTTTAATAATAGATTACTTTGTCTTGCAAAGCAAACGATAATCTAATTAAGAACCTAAACAAACAAATGTTTATTTATGTCTAGCACAAACGATGACTCTCCCTCATTAGTTGAATGTCCTTATTGTCAATCAAAGTTCAAAGATAAGGCTGATCTATCAAAGCATATAGACAGAATACATACTGGATCCGGTCTGTTAGAGGGAGATAGAAGAAAGTGGTAGTTGTATTAGTCGGGGCAATGCCTTCAATGATCGGTCCTCGACTATTCAGAGAAGGAAGTCTGATTGGATATATCCTGCTTGATAAAAGTGTCACTTAGTAAGTTAAACGATATACGTTAGCATCCAATTTTTATATTTTTATTTTATTCCAATAAATATTTACTCGTCTGATATTTCATGTATTCAAGATCATAGGTGACTACATTGCCAGAGGATCTATAACATTTTAATTTAATATATAGATCAAAATTATGGATTTACATTTGTCATGTAAGAAAGAGTGAGTCACGCCAAGATCTATATACTCACTTAGTTTTGAGATAAGGTAGTCGGTGGTCCTATTATAGTAGATACTCTATCATTACGTACTACTATTCCTATGTTTATTGTAAAGCAATGGGACTAAAAGCAGGTGATAAATTAGATTGGTCATTAGAAGCAAGAAAGAATGAAATCACTATAATGTTTAGAAAGGTAGAAAGAAGAAGAAATGAGAATAAAATCTCTTAGATTGTTGTAATGTGAAATGATGCTGTACCATTAAAATTACAGCTATTCACAGATAAGATATGTGAGTGAAGATTTAGAGGAAAAGAAACTGTTAGGCTCAGGTGGCTATGCTTTTGCCAAGCTAACAGAGCAAGAAGAAATCAAAGCAAGTCTTGGAGTTCCTCAAATATTCCTAGGAAATGTAGGAAGATTAAATGAAGATAGGTTTTCAAAGTATTATTGTAAGAGATGTAAAAAGGAATATTATGGTTCTCCCGTAATAAGTTACGAAAATCTAAATGAAGAGCTAGGCGAAGATGTTATTCTTATTGAAAAAGGAGAATATAGATGCAGGACATGTAATAACCTAATAGCACTTTATCGTAAATTCAATAAATAAAAGATAATAATAGTTCATGTTGTAATTGTCTCTTTTGTCTGGTACTTGGATTATTATGCTTTTCTGATCAATAGATAAATTTCAAACTCTTCACATTTCAATTGCTTGAATAAATACAGTCACCAACATTTGGAAACAACCCTATAACTCTAAAATTGAGTTATTAATAAAACATACCATTGAATCCATTTAGATATAAGAACTAAATCTAGTTAATGCTACAATGCGTTCCTCTTCTCTCTATTGGTAACATTATAGTTAGCAAATAGTAGATGAACTCATTTATGTCTAGAGTTCAAGCAGATAAGAACCTGTGTATAGTCATTAGACAGCATTAGCTATCATTCCAACGATTGATTAACAGATCTATGACATTCAGGTTTTCATAGTCATTATTAGCAAAAGGTTGAGTCTGAAGTAATAATAGTAGATGGTTCAGTGTAGTATATGAAACAAATTCGTCTTAATTAAATAATCGATTTGAGGAGTATTTTTCAAAGTTAAGAAAATAATAATTTAATAAATAAATATTATTAACACAAAGTGAGACACATAATGGCAATCAACAAGGAGACAAAGAGCCTCGGTATGCCTTGGGAGAAAGAGTATGGTTACGCCCAGGCGGTGAAAGTTGGGGACACTATCTATCTATCTGGGCAGGTAAGTCATGACGACAGGGGCAATATCGTCGGTCTCAGAGATATGGAGGCTCAGATGCGGCAGGCATATACCAACATCCAGAAGGTGCTCGCACAGTATGGGGCAACGATGGACAACGTAGTAGATGAAGTACTCTTCGTGACGGATATGGACACGGCCTTTGCAGCGGCGGTCAAGTGCAGACGTGAGGTCTTTTCCGGCACTCCCGTTGTGGCAAGCACCATTGTGCAAATTCAGCGTCTCGCGTTCCCTGACCTCCTGATCGAGATTAGGTGTGTAGCCAAGTTGAAACCCTTTTTGTAAAGTGAAAGGTAGGTGTGGATAAGTTGGGTATTATTAATGGCTGGTATAGCTCATGTAATAGTAGCAATAGTGATCATAATAAAAGATGGAAGACAAAGAGCAAAGGAGGTAACCAGTAA
This sequence comes from Nitrososphaeraceae archaeon, assembly GCA_029240435.1. Taxonomy (GTDB): domain Archaea; phylum Thermoproteota; class Nitrososphaeria; order Nitrososphaerales; family Nitrososphaeraceae; genus JAJNBK01. Next base: position 8,978 of record JAREAI010000088.1, read on the forward strand.
ATGAATATTAGAAGAGGCTGAAAAGATTTACAATAAATTAATAACAAAACTGACAGATAGCGCTATAGCAGCAGCCGCAGCTATCAGAGTGTCGTTACCATTATCAGGTAATAATAACAACCAGAAACTAACCTATAAGAATCATAGATATGAAAGAGGAGAACTAAGATATAATAATCAACCAGAAATTTATAATAATGACCAAGAGAAACCCAAATAAATGATGATACTCATTTCTTTTGTGCCATACAACGATTCTGCAGCTAGTTCTATAACTCTATTCATACTGAATAAATACAAATAGAAGGTTATTGTATCTAAGCAAGTGTTCAAATCCAAAATAAGGAATGGTATAATAACTGTAGCATTATTTGGACTATTACTGTTATCAGTGGTACCAACGATGTTTGGTAGTTCTTCTACTATGATTGTACAACCAGCACTGGGGCAACCAGAAGATCCATTCCCTGGGCCTAGTATCGAGACATTAACTCCAGCTCAGCGCAGCGCTCGCGAACAGCTTTTGAAACAGGAAGGCTTCTCGGTGAATGTGATAGCGAGAAACCTCAGTGCGCCTTTAAATATTCTTTATGGTCCCGATGACACACTCTGGATCACAGAGCGCATAGGAAAGAACATTACACGAATAGATCCGATCAATGGGACAGAGCTCAGCAGCACACCTGTCCCTAACGTTCACCAGTCCGCAGCTCAGGACGGCCTTTTAGGAATGGCGTTTGACCCCAACTTCAATAACACACACCATATTTACGTTGCCTATACGTATGACGCGGATCCTGGTGAGGAACTCGATCGCCGCACCAAAATCACTCGATTCACCTACGACCCGGCTTCCAACACTATCAGTGAACCCATAGACCTTATCAGCGGACTCGCGGGGAGCAGCGATCATAACTCTGCCCGCATGACATTTGGTCCTGATGGCAAGCTATACTATACTATAGGTGATCAGGGCAAAAACCAGCTCGCTTTGTTCTGTTTGAATAACCGGGCGCAGCATCTCCCAACTGCGGAACAAGTTGCCGCCAATAATTGGACTGCATATGAAGGTAAAGTACTGCGCATGAATCCAGATGGCTCCATCCCAGATGACAATCCTGTGATAGAGGGTGTCAGAAGCCACATCTATACATATGGTCATCGCAATGCACAAGGAATAGCAGTAGGTCCTAATGGAGATCTCTACGTTGCTGAGCATGGAGACAATTCTGACGATGAGATCAATCGTCTTCAAGCAGGTGGAAACTATGGATGGCCCTACGTCTCAGGCTACAATGACAATAAAGCATATCAGTTCTATAACTGGTCAGCTGCAGAAAACTGTGAAACGCTGACATTTAACGACGTTGCACCTGCACCTCCGGGTGTGCCTGTAAGAAATGAAAGTGAATTCAATGCACCAAATTTCGTGCCTCCGATCCACACGTTCTACACTGTCGAGAGTGACTTTAACTTTACAAATCAAGCCAGGACATGTGGCGAGCTGACCTCTACCTGCTATCCAACCGTCGCTCCTTCGAGTTTGCGTCTGTATACATCAAATGTTATTCCAGGCTGGGAGAACAACTTACTAATGACGACCCTGAAGGCAGGTAGGATCTTCCAAATAGCACTAAACGAGAATGGCACGGCACTTGCACACGAGCCTGTGGAACTTTTCCGCTCAGAGAACCGCTACCGTGACATCGCTTTTGATCCGGACGGCCGTACTCTTTACGTGATCACTGACATGATGGGTCCCGTGCAAGCCATGAAGGAAGGTCCAATTACTCCGACCATTGCCCTGTGGAGTCCTGGCTCGCTGCTTGTGTTTAGGTATGAGCGATAGCTTGTCTAGGTAGTAGGCACGCGTCTACCTACCTCCACTGCCCTAGAAAGCGACGGCACAACTCCATTTTGAATGTGAAATCGGATACAATATAATCATGAAGATATTAAAACGAAAGAAGATTGCTGTTTTAATCGCATAATTGGATTACCAAGAAAAGGGAAGGAAAGATAGAGCAGCCATTATTTAATTGTGAGAAATAATCTATTATTGCTTATATATACATAATATCGGTTATCATGCCGTCTATTTAACTTGGCATATTTCAGAATCATAGAAAAGAGCATTGCCACGTTTACAAGATGAACCTATAAGTTACTATATACGCATTATTCAGTACAACATTATTAGATTCTAACTTTTATGGTATATAAGATATATTATATCTTCATATTATGTACAGTACATAAATTAACATCATGAATGACTACATTACTCCTGACAGGGAACATTCTGCTCTTCTTATGATTGATATTCAACATGATTTTACTCTGATGGATGCTACAGCTGAAATACCAGGTACGTTGCAGGCTGTACAATACATTCAGCACTTAGTTCAAGTCTATAGAGAGCATGGTTATCCTATAATTCATATTACAAGACTTTATCGTGCAGATGGGTCTAATGTTGATTTATGTCGCAGACGAGCTATTGAGAATGGAAAGCAAGTGGTTATTCCTGGAAGTGATGGTGCTGAGTTGATGGATGAACTCAAACCC
>JAREAI010000358.1:0-2806 GCA_029240435.1 Nitrososphaeraceae archaeon
GAAATTCCATCAGAAGTACCATTTTTCATTTCTTTTATATTTCCAAACCAAAGAGAAGTTGAACGTATACCTACAAAGTAAATATTACCTGAACTATCAAAATCCAGAGATACTGGATAAGTAGTTCCAAAAGATTCTGAAATCCCAGGAATATTAAAAAATTCAAAAGTTTTCAAAAGGCTATTGTATCTCCAGATTGAATTTTGTTTCTCATCAGTAAACCAAATATTATTTTCACGATCGACTTTTACTGTCCATACTTGGGAAGAATCGATCGGATTCTGTCGGGATTTCCAAATAGGAATAGTGTGTTCTTGATCAAATCGATTCTCCTTTATATTATAACTTCCCAGCGTACCGTTCTTTGTTGATATGTACCAAACTTTGCTAGTATTATTATCTACAGCTATTCCAAGTGGCATTTCGCATCTTGTAGGAAGGACGTACTCGGTGACATATTGATTTGAATTAGGATTGGTGTTATTACCACAAAATTGGTTTTCAAATTTATCAATTGCAGCAATCCTTGAACTTTCTACAAGCTTATTATTATTTGATAAGTCACTAATATTTTTGCCGCTATTGTTATCCATAAATAATCCAATAGCAATGGCAACCACTACGATTATTCCAATCGCTGCATAGATTACAGTTTTTTTTGATCGTGATGGGCGGGAAGGGGAGGAAGAGGAGGAAGGAGCGTTGACCTTTTTCTTAGCCAATAAATTAACAAGAGATATTCTTTCTTCTTATATTTTTCCCTTTAACTGGTGTTCTAAAATTAGTATATCTAGAAATACGCCTTAATTAAGATAAAATTCTGCTTGTCAGAACCTAAAGAAAGAATAATATGTACAGACGCACCTAATAGTCCCAATCTGTTGGCTGGTTATATCTCAGTCTTTGTTGCCGCAGCACTTTTCGGGTCTGCTTTTACGATGGCAAAACAGCCGCTTGCAAATACCGATCCTCTTCTGCTTTCTTCAGTAGTATATGTAATTTTCGGACTCTCGCTAATTCCTGTCGCAAAGGCATCGTCGTCGTCGTCGGCATCACCATCACGATCTTCATCGTCTACTAGTTCTTTGTTCTCAGTTGGGTATATAAAAAGAAAGAACCTACTCTACTTATTCGTAGTTAGCATTTTAGGCGCCGTTATTGCTCCTTTACTACTTTTCTATGGGTTAAAACAGACTACTGCTTCTGATGGATCCATTCTGGCTAATGCTGAAATAGTATTTACAATTATATTATCTTCAATATTTTTTGGAGAAAAACCTAAAGGTATCTATGGAAATATAGGTATAATACTTGTTATTGTGAGTCTTTTCATTGCCACTACTGATCTCAGAATATCAGAAACCTTGCTCCAATATAGACCTGGAAACGTTCTAATTTTAGCTTCAATGTTTTTTGGCAATAGATAACAATCTCAGTAAGAGCCTTACCAAAAGTGCTGATCTCAATTCCGCAAAAATTGTAATGTTAAAATCTCTATTAGGGGGACTAATTTTATTTGCGGTAACACTATCCAGAGGAACTGATTTATACATCGAAATAGAACTACTTCCAATCATTATTATTATGTCTGTTTTTGGATTTGGTGGGGCGCTATTTCTGTTTTTAGAAGGTCTGAAGCGCATCGGAACAGTAAAGACAATGAATGTGTTCTCATTAACGCCAATATTTGGAATCATAGTAGCAGCAACAGTTCTCAAAGAATCAATAAGTGTTTTCCAAGCAATAGCTACTGGATTAATAATACTAGGCATTTTCATAATTAGTAGACGCTAACATTAATAATAATAATAAAAGTAAATATTGATTCTAAAAAAATTTTTTCAACAAAAGAGCTACTAGTATTATGAGTCTGTTTTCTAATGAACAGATTATTTCTAAACGAGTTGAATCATAGAGAAAAGATTAGAGGTAATAAATTTTTTATCTTTAGATATGGATATAGAATCTCTTCGAAAAGATATTGAATAATGCTACAACTATGTTGATGCTATTAATACTAGAGTAAAAAATTACTCTAACAAGTCTTTGAGACTCTACCATTATATAAAATACATATACGAATTGATTAATTGGTTAGTTAGTTAGAGAATAGATAAGTTTGATAAACATTAAGCAGCAGAAAAACAACAATCCAATTGCTAGGCTTTTTGGATGATACAATAATAACCTTGTCTTGATTATTAACACAATTTAGGAGCTGCGAATAAGTGCTCTTATCATCTCTTTCATTTTACTCATATCATCTTCTGTCTTGCCATGTTCTTCAATGCCATGGCGTGCAGCATCTCTAATAACATCTTCTTCTGTTTCTCCTTTTGCAACGTAGTCACATTCAAATCCAGCTTCACGACAAGATAATGTTTTCATAACTTATCTTACTTTATGTTGTATCTAAGTCATATAATAAAATTTACTATGGCTTCATTTACCAAAATCAATAATTAATCTACATCTGGAGAATAGGACGATATTTGTTGTTTGTTGATTTCCTTTTGCTCTTTTAATTCAGTCTCGATGAAGTTTCAAATATTCAGAATATAAGAAAACAAGGTTGATTTGCTACTATAGAGAGAGATATTAGCATCTGGTAAACTAATGTCCATTCAAAATTTCTTTTGCGTAATCTTTAATTTCTATGTCCGTAGAGGAATTGCCTTCAAATAATAAAGTTGCAATTATAGTTTGTACGAGTTTGTCGAAAGATTTGAAATGATTTTTTGTTGAGCGGTTATTTTCTTTAAATTTTGTCTTTTGTTTATTTATATATATATATATATATATATAT
>JAREAI010000359.1:0-5897 GCA_029240435.1 Nitrososphaeraceae archaeon
TCAAGGCGATAATGCCATAAGCGATATAGAATTAATAGACTTTTCTTTACCAGAGCCTAAATATCGACACATAGGCAATATGAAACATCCAAGGTACTATAATTACGCTGTAATATTACCTGATCAAAGTATATTGGTTCTAGGTGGAAAAACTGGAAAAAAAGGTCACCATCATCCTATTCATCAAATGGAGAAGATGAACAAACATGATGATGATGGTCATCATCATCATAATAATGGTGAATTATCGCATATTGAGGGAGCAGTTCTTGAACCAGAGATATACAAACCAGATGAAAACAAATGGTATATTATGACAGACATGAAAGTAGACAGACTATATCATTCTAATGCATTATTGTTACCGGATGGTCGTGTTATGACTGCAGGGAGTAATCCAGAGAGGGAGAAAAATGAATTAAGAATTGAGATCTTTAATCCACCCTACCTCTTTAGAGGAGAACGTCCTCAAATAAATAATGTTTCTGCTGATAATATAACTTATGGAAGCTCTTTTGAAATTGAAACCAACAATAATCAAGATGAAGATATTTTATCAGTTGCTTTAATCCATCCTACTGTAACTACTCATTGTGTTAATGTTGATCAGCGATATGTAGGATTAGAATTTAATAAAATTGATTCAAAGACATTGAAGTCATCAATTCCAATAAATAGAAATATGATTCCACCTGGATATTATATGCTTTTTATAATAAATAAAAAGAAAGTACCTTCAGTAGCTCGATTTGTTTTAATTAATTAAATAATATTTGTTATTGTTAAAATAATACTAAGAGATTAAAAATCAAAATCTTATTATATTATGTTACCGAACCCTGCTATAATGAGAATTCTAAGCCCTCAAAGCTTTGGATTTTAGTTATCGAACCCATTTGATTAATAGAGCCCAAATAGTTTTGAATTTTTTTTATTAAGAAGTTCAATTTAATTAAAAATTTTAGATTAAGAACACATATTAAAAAAATTATCCTACTTAGGATATTGAAGAATACTAGTTTAGAATACATTAAGCATAACAGAGTTAGACTCAAGGAAGGCTTTCAAAAAGAGGTTACAGAAATTTTCACAGAATTTTTTGAAAATATAAAGGGAACAGTCAAAGGATTGAAAGGATATGCAATTTTGGAAAATATAGAAAATGATATAGAAACTATTGTTATAACATTTTGGGAGAATAGGGAAGATATGGAAAAGTATTATTCTAAAGATAACAAGATTTTATCGGATCTAGTAGAGAAAGTCAAACCAATGTTTGAGCAAATGCCAGAAAGGTCAGATTATAAAATAGCATTATTTGAAATAGACTAATTTCTATATTTATAATTTAAATACAAAAATTATTTGATATCGATCTTATAATTAAAACTTTGATCTAATTCTAAGGTCTGGTTTAAAATAGATAGATATTGAATGAAATGTTATTATGTCTTAACAATAGGAAACAAATAATCCTAACTTAATAGATAATTATTTGTTTTCTCCACTTCAACTTTTTTAAATTATTTTGATTTTTAAAAAGTAGAGGTCTGCCATTTGATTTGATTTAATTTGATTTTGTTATCTTTAATATAATATCTAAATCGGTTTTTTTCATTAGCTGAAGCTGTTTTAATTCAAAATATCACAGTATTTGGACTCATGATAATCAGGCTTTACTAATTTAGTTACTTTAAAAGTTTTGATTTTTTATATATTTAATTAACTATAACTTAATTCGATGACGAAGATGGATGTTTTAAATCATAAACTATATTCAAACCGCAAATCCCTGTAATCAAAGAGGCTATTACAATTGGTATACCAAAGTTATAGAATAAAAATGGAATTAGCCATAAGTCAGAGACAGTCAATGGAGAATATTGTTCATTTGATATTAGATGTCTTATTCCTACCCCTACTGCGGTTATTGCAACTACTAATGGAAAATGAATATACAACCAGATAGAGTATATTACAATATTACTCTTTTCTACGAGAATCTGTATAGGCATTCTTCCACTGCTATCAAAATATAACCACCATAAACTAAAAGATATGCACAAGCCTAATGACGAAACAACTACTGAATAGGTATTCCATTGTTGATCAGACATTCCAATAACTATACTAACAATTGATTCACCAAGTACAATAAGTGTGAACAAGCCCATCCGTTCAGGTAAATGAGATATATTAGGAGCAAATTGTGAATGTAACTTTCCAGCAGTTATTGGTGTAGCAAAGTCAATTATTAATCCAATAATCCACAATCCAGTACGTATTTCAGATGTGGCTACAAAAGCAGAAATAAACCAAACTACTGCTGCAATAGAAAAACCAATAATGTATCTTTTTAGTAAAGGTTTAGGCGATATTGAAGTTTTAATAGTGCTTGTTTTATAGACGCGAATATATTCTACTATAAGAATAAAACGGATGAATGCATAAGATATTGCAAAACCAGAAAAAGTATTATTAAAAGCTCCAGAAATATTGACGGCCATGGCACCTGCTCCTCCCATTTGCAATAACAATAAAAGTCGATGTCCTACATCATCAGAATAAAATCGAGTGGAATAAAATGTAACACCGATCCAAGCCCACCAAACTGGAATAAAAAGAAATAAAAATTCCAAAGATCTTAGTAAAGAAATTTCATGTAATAAAAAATGAGATAATTGAGAAATTATAACTACAAAAACAAGATCAAAGAAAAGTTCTAGCCATGTTGCATGACGTTCTTTTTCATTATTATTTGTAGTTGTCATTATTATATAGATTAGTTAAATCTAAACTAGTATATTCTATTTTTCAATGAAAGTTATTTGAAATCCATTCTTTTGCAATTATTAAGTCATTTTGAATAAGATTATGACTTGAGGATTGCCACTTTAACGTTATATTTGCATTGGATTTTTGAAATAACCTATAAAGATTTTCACTTTCAGTTATAGATACTATAGGATCGTTCAATCCTGCAGATAATAATATTTTTTTGTCCGAAAGGTCTGGTAAAGGATTAGGAATCAAGGGAATCATTGCCCTGAAAAGGATTGCACTGTGGAACACATCCGGACGGAGAAGAAGCATACTAGTGGCAATATTAGCCCCATTAGAAAATCCTACTGCTATTGTTTGGTTTAAATCAAAATTATAATGTAAAGAACATTTTTGGATAAAGTCTCCAAGTTCATATGTTCTGAATTTAAGATCTTCAATATCAAAGACCCCTTCAGCCAATCTTCTAAAGAAACGTGACATACCATTTTCCAAGACTTTTCCTCTAGGACTTAATATTGCTGCGTTAGGTTCAAGTTCCTTTCCAAGAAAAATAAGATCTTCTTCATTCCCACCAGTACCATGTAATAGAATAAATGTTAAGTTCTTATTCGCGTCATCATTTTCCTCTTTGTTATTATTATTGAAACTATTAGAAGAAGAGTAGGAAGAATTAACAAATATATGATTAAATCCAAAATCTTTTGATTTAATCATTGCTGTTTATTCCACTTGCTATCGAATTATTTTTATTATCTTTGGATAATTCTATCTTTGGCAATACCTTTTCTAACCTTTCCCTTATTGGTTCAAGCCATTTTGGTAACATAAGTTTTTTACCTAATTCTTCTACTTTTTGGTCAACTGTAAATCCTGGTGGATCTGTAGCAATTTCAAATAAAACACCACCAGGTTCCCTGAAATACACTGAATGAAAATAGGTCCTATCCATTACTGGCGTGGGATTTAATCCTACTTTTATGATATTTTCTCTAGTTGATTTTTGATTTTCATCTGATGGCGTTCGAAAAGCTATATGATGAACTGTTCCTATTCCAATCCTTCCATAAGGAGTATATGGTAAACAAAGAACATCTAATATTTTAGCTCCTGTTGTAAATTGTGAATTTTCTAGTTGAAATCGAAAACGATTGCCTTCGTTTTCTATCATTTTGTATCCAAGTTCATTTAATACTTCTGATGTACGTTCATATCCTTCTTCTGATAAACTTACAGAATAAAAGCCTCTTATACCGTTTTCATATGATATTGGACCATCTTTCCAAAATCTTTCATCGTTTTCCTTTGCTGATGGATGAGCAACTAATTCCAATTCAAGACCATCAGGATCATATAGTTTTATTACTTGCTCTTCATTATCAAAGCGTTTCATAGGACCTTCAAAACAAATATCATTACTCTTTAATCGATCTTTCCAAAAATCGATAGAATTTTCTGGTACTAAGAAGGAAGTTGTTATGGCTTGACCAGTTCCTCTATAACCTTTTGGAGCACTAGACCATGGAAAGAAAGTCAGAATAGTTCCAGGACGTCCTACTTCATCTCCATAATATAGGTGATATGTTGTTGGATCATCAAAGTTTACAGTTAATTTGACCAATCGTACTTTTACTATACTACTGTATTTTGATGTAGTGGGAAAAGGTTCTGCAACATAATGAGTAACAACTGGAGGCTTATCTCCTATGTGAAAGCTACGAACTTTATCCAGTATCCCTATGTCTGCAGCTGTTAAACGTTCATGTTGTCGTAAATGTTCGGCCCAAGATTCTACTACAAAGTTCTCAACAAAAACATGTGGATTTGCACCATCTCGATATACTCCCCATTGAATTGCTCCATCTCGTTTTCTAATTTTTGATAAATCTTTTAGAGCTATCAAAAAGTCATTGAGGATATTTTTGTTATCCTGTTGTTGATGTTCTTTATCAATTTTATATTCAATCTTTACCAAAACTGGTCCCTCTTCTAAACTTGGTTCAAAAAGCATTGTAGGGGAAGACCAATACATAGATGCAGATTGTTTTATTGATTTTGATTGTACATCACTAATCAACTTGAACTTTAGGCCTGTCAACAGCCCGAGGCCCAAACCTATTGCAGCAATCATTAATGCTGTTCTCACATCAAGGTTTACAGCTACGGAACCCCATATCACACTTCCAGCAGCTAGACCTCCTTGGAATATTGTCAGGTATGTAGCAAGAGACCTTGCACCAACCCATTTGGGATTGGCTTTATACATTGAGACATTCAAAGTGGCCATTACAATAATCCATGCAATACCACCAGCAAACATAACTCCTATCAAGAAAATAAAATCACTAGAGGATGCAAGTAGAATCATGACAGCAGCAAATAGAATGGTAGCACCTAAGAAATGCCATTCAGTTGATATCTTTTCTCTTAGATAAGGTAAGATCAATGCACCACCAATTATTGCGCCTGTACCCAGACTACCTAGCATAAAACCAAATTCTAGAGAATCAAATCCCAATTCATGACGCATCAATGAAGGTAAAAGGGCAAATAAAGCGGCTCCAAAAATATTAAACGATATGGCTCTAACGATAACAGATTGTACTGCTGGTGCACGAATAAGATAGCGTACGCCTGCTTTCATTGCTCCGACTATGTGTTCTGTTGGCATGTTTGTTTTTTCATGAGATGGATGCCATCTAGACAATACAATGATCAAGCCTATGAATGATAAAGCATTTAGGATAAAAACAAATCCAGGATTGGCCAATGATGCAATTATAAAGCCAAATATGGCGGGGCCCACTGCTCGACCAATATTTAATGAAACACCCCCAAGTGTAATTGTTGCAGGTATTTCAGGTTTTGAAACCATTTCTAGAGTAATTGCTATTGATGATGGAATACTTATTGCAGCTCCTGCACCTAGCATAAAAGTAAGCAACAACAGAGTAGTGGGCGTAACAAGTTCTCCAATAGTCAAAAATCCCAACGTTATGGCAACAACAAACATGTAACCTTGCGTTATCAAAAGCAGTTTTCTACGATCTACTACATCTGCTAAACCTCCAGCGAAAAGTGACAATAAAACCATAGCGAGAGCAGTTGAAGTTTGT
>JAREAI010000360.1:0-2796 GCA_029240435.1 Nitrososphaeraceae archaeon
ATACCATATGTCATCAAGAGAGAAAAACAACAATTTACAATTCGGGTTAACAATACCTCAAGGATGGAGAGGCGGTGATCTTCCATTAGAGGAGGAAAACAATCCTGTTAAACAATATGAGTTCTCAAAGTCTGTTGCAATAGCAGCTGATAACCTTAGCTTTCATTCTATTTACGCCTATGATCATCTTATACCACATTATAAGGACGATATAGGGAAGAATATTTTTGAGTGCTTTACATTATTATCATCTATAGCGGCAATTACGAATAAGATTAAAATAGGTCAGATAGTGGCATGCAACTCTTATCGTAATCCGTCATTACTAGCAAAGATGCTCTCAACCTTGGATGTAATAAGCAACGGCAGAATAGAATTAGGGATAGGTGCAGGATGGTATGAACAAGAATATATTGCATACGGTTATGATTTCCGATCAAATGTATCAAGAATTAGACAATTAGACGAATCTTTGAGCATGATCAAAGCAATGTGGACAGCAAAAAGAGCTTCTTTTGAAGGCAAATATTATACAATCAAAGAGGCAATATGTAACCCCAAGCCAATTCATAAACCACATCCAATTATAATGGTAGGAGGTGAAGGAGAGAGATATCTTTTAAAGGTGGTGGCAAAGCATGCGGACAGATACAACCTTTTCTTTGGCGCTCCTGATCTAATGAAGAGAAAAATTTCTATTCTAAGAGACTATTGTAATACTATCGGAAGAGATGCTAACGAATTACAATTTTCAGTAGTACTGCCGTGCATAATTGGAGAAACAGAAGATGAGGTTTATCAAAGCCTTGTAAGACATAAAAGAAATGATAAAACATTAGAGCAATATTTCCAATATCTTGTTGGTGGCATAACTATAGGAATTCCTGAAAAAATAATCAAAGGACTAAATGAATACATAGATGTTGGCGTAAGCCATTTTATTATACATTTTATAGAGTTGAATATGCAAACTCTAGAATTGTTTGAATCTGAGGTTATCAGTAAGATTTAAACTCATAATCATTTATTGATCTATTTATACAACGAGGACAGAATAAAGAATGCGAATATGGTGAACCAAAACCAGTTGGTTAAAGCTAACTTTTCTACTTTTTAACGTAACCAAATGCTTTTTTGTAAATGTTAAATGTTAAATATATTTGGCTGCAATAACAATAGGTACATGAACTGACATTTTATCTGTAGCCTTATCGTAAATACCATACACTGATCCTAGTTCTACTTCATTGTATGATAGATTGATTAATCCACCATTGCTTACCTTGATATCCTTTGCCAACAATAATGGTATGTCGATCCTAGTCTTTGTATCATCTATTCTTTTAGGATCTACAAGTATCTTAATATCTGATGCTATTATCTTAAACCCTAATAGCTCATAGTTCAAATCATCGATATTGTAATTAGATGACTTGTATTCGCTGATAATATCTTGCTTTATGTCGTCATTAGGGAAGATCTGGCTTCCATCAAGGTCAAATGTATATTCAAAATTCTTAATAAGATTCTCTAGCTCTTTGACAAAAGCAACCCCAGGATAAAGGTCAGGGACATCATTATCAAATAACAAAGAACTAATGGAATGCAGTAGATAATATCCTTTTTGTTCTTTTTCTGCATTGACCAATAAGAAGAGATCGCTATCTAAACAAGCTGCCGTCACTACAAGAAAAGACATTATACTAACGAATTGAGAAAAAGGAATTGGAAGTCTTCTTAACATACCAAATTATGCATCCGTCTGTTCTTCATAATCATAAAAATGGGGATCTTACTATCGCATTTGGATTTAAAATTCCTAGTCAAGTTCAAGTGCATCTTCTTCATCGTCCTCAATTTTTTGCGATAATTATCTCTGACATGAATCGGATACTGCTCTGATTGGCTTTTTCTTTGATCTCATTAAACCATTTTATTACTTCGTCTTCAGCCAACATTATGATTTCCCTTATCGTGAATGGAGGACTTTCTACGCCAGGGGATGAATATGCATAACCTATATCAAAAGTCAGTACATTGACAGCAATCAGCTCTGCATTGTATCTTTTTGCAATAGCAATAGCATAGTCTGCTGCGTTTACAGACTGTTCTGAACCATCAATACCGACCATTATTTTTGAAATTCCTATTGTCATATTGTCTCCAGTGGGTTCTCTTCCTTATTATTAGCCTGAGAGAAATTACATAAATCTTCATGAAACCACAACAATGACTAATGAATATTCAATCATTTGTCCATTTTATTATCATTCTCTTATTGCACCAAGTGTCAAACCTCTAATCATTTGTTTTTGGAAGGTTAACATCAAAACCAACACCGGAATAAGAGAAAGGGTAATACCAGCAGTAAGATAGCCCCAATCTATTCTATATAAAGAAATAAACTGATATAGTGCAACTTGGAAAACCATTGAATCAGATCTATTTGATAAAACTACAGGAATTATGAATTCATTCCATGAAAATCTAAAAGACAAAACTGCAGCTATTGCAAATCCAGGCATTGATAATGGCATTGTTACACGTCTTAAAACTCCGAGTCTTGAGCAACCATCAATCAGGGCGGCCTCTTCAAGCTCTTTTGGAATTGTTTCAAAGTAACTTTTCATAAGGAGAATATTTAGTGGAATGATAAGGATCTGAAATGTCAACATTAGTGCTACTATAGAATTAAGTAAACCAAGATTTGCTAACATTGTGTATAATGGTATTATGTTGATTACAACGGGTATCATGAAAAGACCTAATATTGTACTCATGATTACATTTTTCCCT
>JAREAI010000361.1:0-2794 GCA_029240435.1 Nitrososphaeraceae archaeon
GCAGTTAACTATTGATGAAAAGCAAGTAACTTTGGATGATTGGATGATTGAACGGCTAAGAGATAAACTTGGCAAAGCAGCTGCTAATGCCAATAGAACTGGCAAGCCTATTTTGTTATATAGAAATATTATAGAAGAAAATGAGGCTGCAGCAGAAGAAGAGGTTGCAACAGTTAGCGAGAAAAACGCTATTGTGCAAGTATTTACTTATGGTGGGTTTATTCCTCCTACATTTCAGCAACAACACGTATTTAGGCTAGACGAATTTCCAATGTGGGTAATGAAAAGAGGTCGTAACCTACTACTACAATGTCTTGAAAACTTGGAATAAAAATAATAATAATTATTATTACTGTAGAATAGGACCTGCACCATTCATTTAGTTAAAGATGGTAGTGGCTGTCTTTCGAGGTTTTCTATATTTAAAGGGTTCAATCAGAATATATTAGCACGTTTATGCAAGGAACTCAACTTTGCCTCGATATGTTTATGCTAATGCATTTATATTGTTCTGCTAAAACAAAAAAACATCATTATTATTATTATTGTTATAGTCTATCGGGAAATCCACCATAATCGCTGTAGCTATTTCTTTGATTAACGATAGCCAGAGTGTTTCTAATAAGCTGATACATATTATTATGGCATGAACAATTACAGAACTTTGTTATTTTTAATCCCTTTATTATCTCTGGTATTATGCCTTCACATAAACCGTGTTCATTTTGAAGACATCTGTCCGACTTATCCACGGCATAAAATAGTATTAGTTTAATTTTATTATTGTTATTGACATAGTCATACACACACACATACACACACACACATACAAATTGTTAAATTATTTTTGATTCAATATAAAATGAATGGATATTTATACTGAGGATAGACCTTGGGGAAAATTTGAAAAATTTCATGAGAATCAAGTATCTACTGTTAAATTAATTTATATCAAGGCTAATTCTAGACTCAGTCTTCAGTATCATAGAGAGAGATGGGAATTTTGGAAAGTAATTAAGGGAACTGCTCAAGTAGAATTAGACGGCGAGATACTTGAACTAAAAGAAGAGGAAAATATAGTTATTCCAAAAGGAGCAAAACATAGAGTTAAGGCGCTGAATAATAATAATTGTGTTATCCTTGAGATCTCCTATGGTAAGTTCGATGAAAACGATATAGTCAGAATTGAAGACGATTATAAACGAATAATATAGACGAAAACTTCAGTTAGTTATTATTTAATGTCTTTATAACGTGTTGCTCTACTTTTCTTTCAATTTCTATACTCTAATAGGCATTTTGATGTACTAGATCCAATTGGTTGCTACAAAAAACCTTTTATGAATTTGTTTGTTTATAGGACTTTTTTTAAGCAAATCATAAACGCAAATCTTAACAAAGCACACATTAACTATTGCCATATATTAGTACAAAACTTCTTTTGATTAATTCGCCTTTAAATAGCTATAACGTAATAAAGCCAAGTATAATTATTGACGATACTTAATTGTTAAGTATGATGTAAATTCATATAGAGAAAAAACAACAAAGACAAAATCTTCTTTACATCTACAATTTATATTCCAATAACAACAACCTAAAATCGAATTTTTTTCCATAATGTTGTTGTTATTACAAGTGTTATTGCAGATACAATAAAGCCACCATAAGATAAATTAGGATTATGTGGTAGCATCATTACCGATCCGAGGAACAATGCAGATGCAAATATGCTTCCTGCAAGAACATTATTGTTATTTCTTTGTGGATTGTTGTAGTAGTGTTGTTGTTGTGATTCTAGGTAAGATTTCAGCAAGGGTGCAACATGGATAGATGCCTCGATATTTTTTGTAAATCTCTTTATGGACTCTTTTATTTCTTCCTTATAAGCTTCTTTGACAAGTCCCTCTTGCTCTAACAAATTTGCCAGCACTTTCACAAAATGGAACTTTACCTTATGATGATGATATATGCCTTCAAGGATGGATGTCATTCGCATATACAACGCCAGATTTTTTGGAAGCCTGAATGGAAATCGAGTCATCGTTTTGTTGGCAAGTTCCATAAATGCATTAACTTCCATTCTGTCTACTTGTTTTCCATGCATAGACTGTATGCTCATCTCTATGCCTTTTTCAACGACGTATCGATTGACTGTAGGCTCTAATGTCTTGAGATCCATCAGGGCATTGACTGTCCGGACAGCGTCTTTTTCGACTAATGCAAGATATAGCCTGATCAACATAATGCGAGTCTCATTATCCATTCTTCCAACCATTCCAAAATCATATAGAATTATTGCACCACCACTATCAGGAGCTACTGAAATATTGCCTGGATGTGGATCAGCATGAAAAATATTATGCCGTAATAACATTTTGAAGAAAACATGATGTACTCTCATTATTAATTTTTCTCTGTCAATTCCCATAGCTTCGAGTTTTTCGATATCGGTAATTTTAATACCTGGAATATATTCTAAAGTAAGTACATGTTTTGATGTTCTCTCTTGTATTACATTAGGAATAATTATCATCCTTTCGTTTCTGAGGTTATTTTTGATTGCGATGAGATTATCAGCTTCTATTCTATAATCCATTTCTTCATGAATTGTTTCGATAAATTGTGATAGCATACCTTCTGCTGAAAAACGCAGATTAGGATCAATAAAGCGTGTTGCTATAGGAAGGATTTTTTTTAGAAAAAATATGTCTTTTTCTATTATTTGTTCAATATTTGGTCTGCTTATCTTGACGATAACGTCCTTTCCCTTGTATTTTGCAAGGTATACCTG
>JAREAI010000362.1:0-3274 GCA_029240435.1 Nitrososphaeraceae archaeon
TATGGCTATCAAACAAGAGGAGATGATCGAAGCTGGAGAGAGAACAAAAATGAGCCAGTTTATACTTTATTATGATGTATAAGAAGATGATATGAATAAGAAGAAGAAGAAGAAAAATAAAATCAAAGGAGCGAACCTTCTACAAATATGACATAACTCCTGGAGATAGGGAAGGACAATAACAATA
Organism: Nitrososphaeraceae archaeon; assembly: GCA_029240435.1. GTDB lineage: Archaea > Thermoproteota > Nitrososphaeria > Nitrososphaerales > Nitrososphaeraceae > JAJNBK01. The sequence goes on from JAREAI010000362.1 coordinate 188, forward strand.
ATAATAACAACAGCATTGTATGGTAGTCATATATTCCCATTGATTGTAGCATTTATTTTGTCCTATATAATGTTAAAAATGATGAAAATAAAATAATTTATTGTTAAATAAAGTGGTGGCTTTTCTAAACACTGGACTACTTTCTTTCTCTCTTGCTTGCTTGGTGTTTTATAATCTCTGTAGTTGATGATCCTATGGCAAATACGTATCTTACTCCCTGAGCTTTTAATTCATCGCTTAGCATTGCATTCATTCTTTCCACATCTTTCCTAATCTTTTCCTCAGCGTATTTGTGAGTTCTTGCGACGACATATTGAAAGTCATCACCAGCATAACGGTGTATCTCATAAACATTAACCATATTAATTCATAATCATCCTTAGATTTGCAATATATTCTGAACAACAAAGTAAACCTTTTGGTTAACAAAAATGTTCAATTGAATAAAGAGATCTCGTTTCTTTTCAAAAAAGATATCTACTTACCATACAAGAGAGAAAGACGACTTTGATGATAGTGATGGATTCTAATAATAATATCTTGCTATTTTATTAAAGGTCCATATCGGTTCAACCATTCCCTATATTTTTTGTATTCAGGATAAGCGGAAGCAACGAGACTCCAGAACCTCTTTGAGTGATTGAGTTCTATCAAATGGATTAGTTCATGAGTAAGTACATAATCTATTACCTTTAATGGAACAGCAGCTAAAAGTAAATTAAAATTTAAATTTCTCTTTTTAGAACAGCTACCCCACCTAGATGTATGACTTTTGATTGAAACTTTGTTATATTGTAAGTCAAGTTTTCTACTGATTACAGGAAGGCGCTCAGCTACTATCTGAGCAGTTTGTCTTCGATACCATTTGTTGATATCGTATTTATATTTGCGTCTATCAGTTACATGAAATGTAATTAATTTCAAATTATCTGAGATTACAGTAGATGACGATGTATCCTTGACTATTTGAAGACGATATATTGCACCAAGAAAAGAAATTGTGTTTATCGCAAGATTTCCTTCGCCATATCCTTCTCGTAATTTTTTATAATATTCAGATGTCTTGAGAATCCACTTCTTCTTGCTCTCAATAAAATTATGAATTTTTTCGATACTATAGTTTAATGGAACTACAACGTATATTCCATAAACATCTGCTTTTAGCCAGAGATGTTTTACTCTTTTACTCTTCTTTATTTTTATCTCTAAAACCTTGCCATTAGAAAAAGAAATTGGAATAGACATATACATACGTATAATGACATAATTTCATTCCTACAGTTGTTAAAGAATCTTTTGTAACTTATTTATAATTACTATAACTTCTAAATTGTTATTTTCTACTTACTACGGACAATTATAATAATTAATAATAATAAGCATAGGATTAGAGTTGAGTGACAGTTAACTTATCTGGCGCAATAGATTCTAACAGGCTATTTAATAACAGAACTGAATAATGTTTTTTGATTCCTTTAGAAGTTGATCTGCAATAGAAGATATGTGTTTATCACTGGTATCAGGTAGACTTCAACATCAGAAGAAAATAAGTTATATAATTGAAAGTGGGTATCCCAGGCCTTTACGGGCCGTTGGTAATAGCCATCCAATAGAAATTCACATATCCTTCCATGTTAATTTTAAAAATTCCAAATGTTGCATTATGTACTTTCCGCATGAAATCTATGAACTCATTCTCAGACAGAAGGATATGGCTATTTTTTATTGTTCGAACAGACCAGTGGTTGTTGTTGTTATTATTATCATTTGTTAGTGTTAGATCAATATAATTTTGACCAAAAATATTTTCTATTTCTGCTTGTTGATCTGAAAGTTTTACTGCGACAAGATAATTTCTATTCTTAGTCCAGTTATTTACCACCAGATTCCTTATCTCTAAAGGCAATTTCTTTTCCCTTTCTTTAAGGCGAAAGCTCTTATCAGTATTAGTATACAGACGGGATTCTGCTAACTTGTTAGGTTCGCATACATGCTTCATTTGGCCTATTGCTTTTCCATCATAGGCTAGTAAATGCATCTCCTCTATATTAGTCTCAAGGCAATCCTTACAGACACAGCCTCTATAGCCAATAATATCATTATAATCAATTGGAGAAGGCGGAGGCTGGCTGCTGCTACCACTGCTACTACTACTCATGCCACTAGTATATCCATTTAGATTTTGGTGCCAGGTTGGTCTTTGAAGAAAAGTCTGATTTACTATTTTTCTAGCTAGTTCTCTATTTGCCTCCTCCATGAATATATCAAAAAAATTAGTTTTTTTGGAGTTATAGATAGGCGGAGATGTTGGCTGATACACACCTGTCTGCCTACCTACCAAGTATTCCGTAAAAGAAACAAAGTTTCCTACCGAGTTATGACAAATTTGAATATGGCGCCGAATGTTCCATCTTCTTCTTGAGGGCTGTCCACAGTTAACGCAAATCCAATTAGGAAATCTCATGGTGACATTCTCCTCTTTTTCGCATACCTTTGGCCTTTGAAGTTCTGTGAGTCACTCACAGTAGATGATATATGTATCATCATAATCTTATTACTGATTGCTATATAATAATCTTTCTAACAAGTTTCTATTATATTGTTAGCAACTTCTTTCCTCAGTAACCGATTGACATATGGTGTACAACAGATACCCAGATCTATTGATCATAAACTGTAAGAGTGGGTCCATTAACTTATAACTAATCTCTTCCATATTTACTCTAAAGCTGCTTGAAAAAAGCATAGGTTATCATTGATCCTTGTTTGTCGTTTTATCTCTATTTTTTTATAAAATTTCTGCCATTTCTTGATATAAACCTGCCAAAACGTGTATGTTTTGGTTTTAAAAAGCTAACTGTGATATATGCAACTATTACAAATAAAGGCAAAATTGACATCCATCGTAATATCTCACCGTATGTAAATATAATAAACTTCATCTTTATCAAGTTCTGATATTGCTCATCAACTAGTATATGGACATGGTAATCACCATCAAGGTTTGTAAATACATCCATAACTGTACCATTTGCTATCCTGTAAGGACTTTGCTTGTCTAAAACATTAAACCTTTCTGGAGTATGT
>JAREAI010000363.1:0-3397 GCA_029240435.1 Nitrososphaeraceae archaeon
CTTCGCAAATTAAAGCGGGATCCTAGAAAGTTAAAATGGACCACTAAATACGTAAAGGGTGGTATCAAAGTTAAGAAGAAATAACATTATGGTCTTAGAACAAACTCTTATTGTTGTAAAACCAGATGGATTTAAAAGGGCATTAACAGGAAAAATTCTTACCAGGTTTGAAGAAAAGGGATTCGAAATTAAAAACCTAAAGTCTTACAATTTTACAAAAGAAAAGGCTAAAGAATTTTATTCAGTACACAGCGAACAACCTTTTTTTAATGAGCTGGTATCATTCATTTCTTCCGGGATGGTAGTAGCATGCATTCTTGAAGGCAATAATGCTGTCAATACAGTGCGTATAATGATAGGAGCAACAAAATCATCTGTAGCAAATCCTGGAACAATTAGAGGAGACTTCGGTCTCGGCTTTACAGATAATATTATCCATGCCTCTGATTCATATGAAAGCTTCATAAAAGAGTCGCAAGTGATTTTTAATAGTTAAGTGAAACTCAGGCAACCTGTGGTAGTAGTATTGGGTCATGTAGATTCCGGTAAAACTTCTTTACTCGATAAGATACGCGGCACGGCAGTTCAATCGCGCGAAGTCGGAGGCATTACTCAGCATATAGGGGCAAGCTTTTTTCCTATTGAAACAATTAAGGATATGACAGGATCTCTCTACCAACAACTTTCTAAATCTGAAGCCCAAATTCCAGGATTACTTGTTATTGATACTCCTGGTCATGAAGTTTTTGCCAATCTAAGAATAAGAGGTGGCTCTGCAGCGGATATCGCAATTGTAGTTGTCGATGTAAACAAAGGTTTTGAGGCTCAGACAAGTGAAAGCATAGAGATCTTGAGGAAAAGAAAGGTTCCATTTGTTATTGCACTGAATAAAATTGATATGGTTACTGGTTGGAGAAAGGGGAATACGCCTTTTATCACTGACCAAATAAAGAAACAAGATGTCAATATTCAAACAATCCTAGACGAAAAAATATATAATGTAGTGGGTTCACTTTCAAGATTAGGATATAATTCTGAAGCATTTTGGCGTATCAAAGATTTTACTAAAGAATTAGCAATAGTTCCTGTGAGTGCAACATCCGGCGTGGGAATACCAGAGCTACTTGCAGTAATGGTCGGTTTGACGCAGCAATATCTAGCAAAGAAATTGGAGAGACGTGATGGGGCGGCAAAAGGAATTGTACTTGAAATCAACGAAGAGATAGGTCTGGGACCGTCTGCCAACGTAATACTGTTGGACGGCATTTTAAAACAGGGCGACATTGTCGCTGTAGCAAAAAGAGACAGTGCTATTGTCACGAGAATCAAAGCATTACTGGTACCAAAGCCACTTGATGAGATGCGAGATCCTCGAGACAAGTTCAAACCTGTTAGTGAAGTTATGTCTGCGGCTGGTCTAAAAATTACTTCCCCAGATCTGGATGGCGTCCTTGCAGGTAGCCCTCTGTATGTTGTAGAAAAGAAAGAGGATGAAAATAGATTAAAGGTAATGGTGGAATCTGAAATCAAAAGTGCAATTATAAACACTGATTCAAACGGAGTAATCCTCAGATGTGATACGATAGGTTCAATTGAAGCAATTATGGACCTATTGAAGAAAGCAAATATTCCGATTCAAAGTGCTGATATTGGGCACATCACAAGGCGAGATGTAATTGCAGCGTCAGCAGTCAAGGAAAAGGATAGATACATAGGAGTACTGCTGGGTTTTAATGTCAAGGTTCTAGATGATGCTCAGAAGGAATCGCAGGAGCGTGGAGTAAAGATTTTCAACGAACGAATAATATACAATCTTGTACGAAGTTATACAGACTGGGTTACTTATCAGAAAGAACATGAATACTCCATTATATTTAATGAAATCCCGCCAATTTGTAAATTTCAATTTTTAAAGGGCTTTATCTTTAGACGAAATGACCCAGCAGTCTTTGGAGCAGAGATTTTAATTGGAAAACTACGACAAAAAGTTCTTGTTATAAATGAAAATGGAAAAAAAATTGGTACCATACATCAAGTACAAGAAAGCGGAAAAGCGATTGAAGAAGCTACTAAGGGAATGCAAGTTGCAGTTTCTATAAAAGGTCCAGTTATTGGAAGACAAATCAACGAAGAAGATATTTTCTATACAGATCTGAACAGCAGACAGGCAAAACTGTTGATTGAGAGATTCAACCATCGCTTAAATGAAGAGGAAAAAGAAGCTTTCGAGACGGTTCTGAAACTCAAAAGAAAAACAGATCCTGCATATGGATATATTTAGTAGTACTTGTTTGCTCTATAATCATCCAGATGGCAGAGAAATAGAATCAATGTAACATGCAAATGGCTATGCTATTGGTATTTTTGAAGTAATCCTTCGAGACCCTTTTCTCCCACTGCTCCTACAGCTCTGTCAATGGCCTTGCCATTCATGAAGATTATAAATGTCGGAATGGCATATACATCAAATCTCATTGCCAATCCTTGGTTATCGTCGACATTCAACCTGCCAAATGATACCTTATCGCCATATTTTTTTGCTAATTTATCAAATATGGGAAGCATAAATTGGCATGGCCCACACCACGTCGCCCAAAAGTCTACTAAGACTGGCTTGCTTCCGCTTACTATTTCATCAAAGTTCTTTTCAGAAAGCTCCATTAAAGCCTGGTTACCAGTTGCATGCGCACTAGAAGCTTTTTTTTCAACACTCATGTTTTCTATGAATTAGATGATGTATTTGATATTTAAGATTTTTTAATCTTTAAGCAACTTTCATTGTCTGCAAATCAATATTATTTTGGGATAACAACAAGACATGGTTAAATATTACGATAAAAACATGAGATTATAGATCTAACAAGAATCTAGTCGTAACTATGTTTTCTTTTTGTTTAATTTCCATTCCATGATAGGTTACCGCCTTGATTTCAACCTTATACTGATGCTTTTGTAGGTCTAATACTTCTCCCTTGCCAATACCTTTAAGAAAATAATTGCCATTACTTTCAGAGATTTTAACTTTGAAATCTGATAATACAATATTATCAATTAATATTCTTAGCATAACTTTCTCTAACCAATCATAAAGTAAACTTTCGATATCATATCCTTTGGCAATGATTTCATATTCTTGGTCAGGAGTGATCTCTTTGATATGAAACATCGTATTAACAAGTCCTTTGGCAGAATTTTCAAATGCCTCATCTAACGAGCTGCCGTAGGCCTCAATGATCGCATCTGTCATATGATCAAGATATCGAAACTCTCTTGTTGTCACTGTAATGGTACAAAACTCAGATGTTATTATAATTGATCGTAAAATCTAAATGTCAACAAATTAATGCGTTCATTATGAAGTTAGAAATTCCCCGTGGAATGAGAGACATAGAACCAG
>JAREAI010000364.1:0-4212 GCA_029240435.1 Nitrososphaeraceae archaeon
GGAAGTTATTATAGCTGACAAGAAGTCTTCAAGAAAAACCTTTAAGAGAACATTATATCATATCATAGACTATGACATTAATGCTCAGGATGTTGATGCTACAATGGGATTAAAGAAAAGGGAACAGAAAGAATACAATGATGCTGATAATGTCGATAACAATAATAATCATAGAGATGAACGACAGCAAAAAGATGATAAGCCTAGAGCAATAAAGATGGCAGAAGAATTACAAAAAAAAGAACGAGAGTCAGAACAGGTGAAAATAGATCCGCAGGAAATATTAGAAGAGGAAGAAAAGATACAGCCACAATCACAAGAAGAATAATTTAAGTTAATTTATAATTGATTAAATAGCCTCTTATAACTATTATCGTAGCTGCATTCTGTATTAGGAGCGCACAGGATCACAATTAATGAAGGAAACAATATAATATATCTATTTTCTTTTTTTGCTGTTAGACTATACCTCAACAGACTCCAAAACTTTCCTGAGGCTTTCTTTTAATGCTTTGTAATTATCTAGTCTTCGTCTGTCCACCTCATTAGATGGAAGGTTTTCTAACAATGTTCTTTGTTGTCTGTTTATCATATTATCAATTGAATCAACAATGTCTCTAAGTTCATCTGAACTGATTTCTATAGTAGCTATACCAGTTGATCTGTCACTTTTGAGTTTCCTAATCATATGTGTTATTGGTAGTAGTTATATCTATATGAGAAATATATATATTGATATTCTTCTACTCTCTCTTTTTTTGATATGTATTTCATGTATTTTATTAGCCTCTATTCTATAAGGTAAATAATATCTCTATGGGTAGAACAATTCCATCATTTAGAATTGCTAGTATAATGGAAGAAAAAGAATGGAAGCCATTTAGGAACTTACTTGACAAATCGGACAGAAAGATGCCAATTTTTATGTCTATTATATTTCATCATTATAAACAACTTATACAACTCACAGAGCAGCAGATCAAAGCTGAGGAAAAACATTGAACAAACAAAAAGATAAGAAAACATTTCAATATTAATTAGAGAAATCCATACATCTCAAATAACAACTAATTTCTCTCTACCCTTCTAAATGTCCATAAACCTAGATCAATAACAAATTATTACCCAAACATAATCAAATATATATTATAATGAGTGTACGACAGTTGTAAAGCATATCAGATGCTTTCACTTAGAGATGCTTTGTTAGATGAAGATGTTGCTATTTGAAATTGCTATCACTATGTAATGATAAAAAGATTGTAATAAGTATTGGACTACTGGGAATGGATTAGATAAAGTCACGTATTATGACCATATCCTAAAATGAAGGTCACTGTATTATAAAACTCATTGGCTGAATGATAATACAAAAAATATATACATTATTATACTGGTCAAATAATAATCGCTGCATACGGTAACTAACAAAATTGTTTGAAGGAGAATTAGTAGATGTAATCTGTATAAATCAATCTTCTTTATCATCACAAATCAATACAAAATTACTAATTTCTGAAAAACCTATTTTTATTTGTGTAATATCATATACTGCAACTAGTGAAAATCCTGGAATAACTATTGCAGGCGCTAATCCAAATTTAATAAAATATACATCTCCTGCTGATGCTGAATTTCTTTATTATGGTCATTGTAAATGTATCGATAATGTTCCAATAACGCCTGATGGTAAACCAACTCCTGCTATTATTACTCGTACTGCTCTTCAATTATCTGGCATTCCTTTTTTAGTAGTTGACGCTGGTTCAAAAATAAAGCCTTTAATTCCTTATATCTCATTTAATATGGAATCAGGTAAAAATATAAGATTTGGAAAAGCGATGGATATAAATGACATTAAAAAGGCCTTTGAATATGGCACACTACTTGGCAGTCAGCTTGCCAAAGTTAATGATTTCGTAATAATAGGTGAGAGTATTCCAGGAGGTACAACAACTGCATTAGGCGTTCTAAGTGCTCTTGGAATTAATGCCAAATTCAAAGTAAGCAGCAGTATGCCAGAAAATCCCCATCATTTAAAAAATCAAATAGTCTCTGAAGGTATGCAGAATGCAAATATTCATTTTGGTGAGCTAAGAAATGATCCATTTACAGCAATATCAGTTGTAGGTGATCCTATGATGCCTACTGTAGCAGGAATTGTTAATGGAATAATTAATTATGGAGGAAAAGTTATGCTGGCAGGCGGAACTCAAATGTGTTCGATCATTGCAATTCTAAAATCATTGAAATGCCCACTTAATGGATTATGCATAGGAACAACCTCCTATGTAGCTGACGATCCATCATCAGATCTTGTTAATCTTCTAAAACAATTAACAAATGATGTTCCTATATATACAATAGATCTACATATGATGGAGTCTTCTAAACTTGGTTTACAAGCATTTGCAAAAGGCTTTGTAAAAGAAGGTGTTGGAGCTGGAGGTATTTCCATTATGGCTATAGTAAAGTCGAAAGGACAAATTCATGGAAATGTTTTGCTAAGAGCAATTGAGGAAGAATATGTCAAAGTCTTGATGGAAGTCATGTAACTTAAGAATATAGAAGTGTTTTATTATCATTATTTGATTCTTCTACCTTGTGTTTCTATTTATAATCAGCAATGTTCTCTCAAAATGATATTAATACTTATGATGGTAACGACTCCTTCTCTTGCTTAAGAAAAGTGTTAGGATCAGATACTTTGATCATATGGTATGGTTACAAGGAATTAGCGAACTAAATCGGTTTTGTTGGCAGAAGTAATGAAGCAAGATTTGCATATGCATATTTAGTTTATTTAACACTTTGAATTTATTTTGATAAAGGAGTTGCAATTGGGTCCATACATTCTTCACTGACTCTTCTCTTAATCTGCCTGTTATAATATGATTTCATGCTCTATATACTAGTGTTTACACCTTCAATTTTACTTCATACAGCACATAGAGCGGATTATCTGCTACCAGTAACTTTCGATCACTCAAGACCCCAGTGCCAGTGTATTGTTCCTTAATGGAAAGAATGAAATAATATTTTAATGTAACAAACATATCTAGTAGTGTCATCTTATATTTAAAATGACTTTGAATACTTACAAAAAAAATAATGCTTATTATAGCGTTCCTTTTAGTGGTAGCATCATTACTTTCAATAAGTAGTACACCATCAGCGTTATTACTTTATGATATTAGCACACCTGATCTGGGAGGAGCGAGAGGAGAATCATTCGAAGTACTTGTTACGGTCGCAGGTGTTAAAGGAAACTGTGGACAAGAAGTAAAAATAACAGTAGCATACAAGTCAGAAACATTTGAACTATGTGAAGGAGATGAAAGACCACTTGAAGAACAAAGAGCAGATCCAATATCCTCTCAAGGATATCAGTTTGAATTTCCAAAAGGACAATTTGCACCAGGCAAATACTTTGATGTCTGTGTTGAAATCTCTGGCAGCCTCTCAGATTGCAAGACTTTGACGAAGTCGCAATCAAATCAGCCAGAGAAAGAAGTGACCTTTAGTATTGATTAAATACTCTTTCCTCTGATTCAATATTTGACTATCTGAGCTATTCACACATAAAAAAATTGACTACGTATGTACATTCAATAACTTGGATTATCAGCATCGATATATATATAGATATATATACACACTACTCTCTCCATCCCAGAGTGGTGTTTTAGTTCTTAAATTCAACATATCAATCATTGAGCAATAGGAGCAATAACAATGACTAAGGAAGAAGAAGAACAACAAGAAAATAACGTACTTGCCAAAGAAATAGAATCTTGGAATAGTTTTGAATATAGCCTGAGAGAAGAAGATAGTATTCTTTTCAATAAGATGTTAAATGAATGTCAAAAAGAAGAAGAAGCAGAAAATGATTAGTAAATTAATTGATAAACTGTCAAACATAAAGTGAATAAAAAACAATTTAAAACATTCAGGATATTTACAGGCTTATTTTCTGAGTGTTACAATTGCATCAAAGCCATATACTATAGACAACAAGTTTCTTGACTATTTTTAAGAAAAATGAGAAGAGATTTCTTTTTGATTTATTCTCTTCTTTTAATTCATTATTGTCCTGTATTATCCTAACATTTCAGGAGGACCCATCATTCCAGGACCCATCATTCCAGGACCCATCATTCCAGGACCCATCATTCCAGGACCCATCATTCCAGGACCCATCATTCCAGGACC
>JAREAI010000365.1:0-2780 GCA_029240435.1 Nitrososphaeraceae archaeon
GATATCTCTAATATATTAAGTATTTGAGTTTGCATTTGCATTTCAAGGTTAACGGTACTATAGATTAGTCCATTAAACCATTCTCTCATTTTAGGGCTATTGGATTTCTGTTTTGCAACTTGCAGAAAGTTGCAGAATTCCTTAAGAAATATATTATCTAGTTTTAGATAGAATGTAAATTTATCTAATGGTAAAATATCCATAGAAATTTCTGTTATGAAACTATGACTCAAAATTTTATTCCATGTTTTGATTGAATGTTGCTTTAATGCATCTGAAAATGTACTTACCATATATGGATTTACTATCATCTCTACAACAACATATTATTTCTGTTTCAGGGTTACCATTTTTTAAAAAGAAGCAGAGTACTATTATCTTATTCAAAATTGAAAGTTTGTTTATTATTATATTAATATTATATTACCATAGAACAAAATACGTGTTTACAGTTGATAAGCAAAGTCTTGATAGTATGCAGTTATGCTTAACAACTATTAAGTTTCTCTCTATTTATCTATCTATTTGTTTAACTTATTCATAAAGAACTTTATATAAAACAAATCAGGATATATTATTAGTATGTTAGAAAATCTGCATCTAGTCGCATACGTAACACTCGGATTTGCAATTAGCTATCTAGCACTTGAAGGAGCGTGGCACTTTACAGCCTGCAGAATCAAAGATAAGTCAATACCACCATGTATTTTTAAGCAAGTGAAAACTAGGTTTATCATAAGCAGCAAGATGGCATAAATAAATAAAGAAAAAGGTTGATTCTATTAGATGTCCAGCACCAATAGAAAAAGGCTAAAATTACAAAGAATTGAATCATCATTAAAATCAAATTCTAAACTATATAGTAAATCATCTTCTTCTTCTTCTGTAAATACAATAGAAATATATCGAATCGTCATGCGAGATGGCTTTCAGTATTTTGAAATAGAATAACTAATACACTATAAACATCTAAAAAAAAGATACGACTTGAAATAGTGTGTACATAAAATGTCATGCAAAAATATTTGTATACACTATAGAGCTAAAAAGTCATACCAGAGCAGCTATTATGAAGATGGTCTCAAACGGTGTACACAATGTGAGGTTTTTATAAGATGGAATAGTACAAGGTGTCCATGTTGTGGAGTAAGCTTAAGAATAAAAGCCCACGATGCAAGAATAAGAAGAAAACTAAAAACACAGAAGTTTTCAACCGTGTCCTTATACACAACCTATTAACAAAGAAGACATATGCTAATATTATCATGTAAAGATGTAGGATTTGATTGTAATCATGTTGTCAAAGCGGGGACGGAAGAAGAAGTTATAAGAAATATTACAGAACACGCCATGAAACAACATGGTATGAAAGCAGAGAATATGACTCCAAAAATGAAAGAGATAATTAGAAAGTTTATTCACAGCAATTCTTAATTCTTTTTTAGAATCTGTAGCTATATATTAATAACAACTAAGTTGTTGCAACTGTACATGAAAAAAGAGAAAGATAGGGAAGCTACATTTACATTAATTTGCCCCACAATCAACCAAATAATAATAGCAGCAGCAGTAGTAGTTTATCCTTGTCCCAGATTATTAATGACATTCCTCTAGACGGCTTTTAGAACCTAAAAAGGCAAGTAATTGCTATATTTCACTTTACTACCATTACAGGACATGTTGCATAAGTTACTACTTCAGAAGCAACACTTCCAAGCAACATTCTTGTAATGCCTGATCTTCCCCTTGTACCAATTACAATCAAATCAACATTTTCACTTTCAGCATAGTTTAATATGGCACCTTCCACTGACATTGGAATATCAATGATTTCTGTTTTTAATTGAATATTATTTTCTTGAGCTTTCTTTCCAATCTTATCAAACCATTGCTGAGCTTCAACCTTATCATTTTCTTTCACTATTACAGTTAACGCAATTAACTGAGCGTTATCTTTTTTTGCCATTGCAATCGCATAACCTGCTGCGTTAATTGATGTTTCTGAGCCATCAACTGCAACCAATATCTTTGAAAATTTCTCTTGTCTTTGTACCAAATACACTGTTATTTTATTAAGTCTTATATAGTTGTCTTTAATTTATTGTATTAAAAACAAATGATAAACACAGAAACAAAAAAGATTCATAATTCACATTGGCTTAAGAAGAGGAAAGTGTTTGTTATTGTTGTTGATATAAAATATTCTAGTTTCTAATATTGTCTTTAAAGACAATTGCTTTTAAGTTATCAGATGCCTATACTGCTTGCTGTCCTCTCATTTTAAACTCTCTAATCCTCACTAAAGATCGCATAATATATGAGAATACTGCTCCCCATACTAGATGAAATGCTATTGCGCCAAGTGCAATTTTTTGGATTAACTGGTTCATATCTTCTGATAATAGTGGATACTGTAATTCTGACTCTAGACTAACAATGCGTTGGATAGATGGTTGAATGAATAATGAGGTTAATGGCAAGAATAATACTAACCATATCACGATCCCTGCTCCCATACCAGTTAATGTATTCTGAAGTGGATTGAGCATGCGTATTTTTTTCCATCTAATCCCAATGGCACCAAGCACTGCTCCTAATATTGTCCCAGTTAGCGGGTGAAGACCAAAACCTGCAAATGCGGCAGTTGCAACATTATTCAACCCTAAGCTAATTCCCATAATCGAATAAAATGTAGATATTTTCAATCCTACTAACAGTTCAATTATTGCAATCAATGAAGATATAGACCAAGTTGCGATAAAACCAGCAAAAGCTCCATA
>JAREAI010000366.1:0-2777 GCA_029240435.1 Nitrososphaeraceae archaeon
TTTTCCATTCAATTAATAATTAACTTTTTTATAAGTCATTCTCTTCTTTAAGATGAATAAATTAACCATTAATCCTATCGATAATATTCCAGCAGTCAAAAATATCATATTAAATGACTCCTTTGATGGAAATAAACCATCAATACCTTCTATAATAGATTGATTCATTTGAATATAGATTCCAGATAATGCTGGGCCTATTGCCATACCTAAGAAAAATAATAAAGCTCCTACTCCTACTGATATACCTGTATATTCTTTTGGTGAAGAAGATACCAAAATATTCCATCCAACAATATTAGTTAATGATAAACCTACAGCCATTAGTGCCAGATTAGCAGACACTTCTATTTCTGTAGAATGAAAAACAAATAGACTCGATGTGCCGATTATCACAAAAAGGCCTCCTATGATTGCAGGTTTTACATTTCCAAATCTATTGATAATAAATGAGCTTATTGTAGCAAATATTAAGAAGGTTATCATAAACGGCAATTGTACATTTCCTGCAGCTATGGCATCACCGCCAAACCCTATTGGTTGAGGTGTTCTTACTAATTGTACTATTGTTGGATATATCAAAAACATTGTAATTCCTGTAAGAATCAATAGAATATAGGAAGGAAGAATTATTTTATGTTTAATCATTGTCAAATCAATTAACGGAAATTTTGTCTTTTTCTCTATTGCAATAAATATTCCTAAAGATAAAGAGGATATACCAAACGATGATAGAACTAATGCAGAATTTGAGATACCTCCTGTTTCCAATAAAGTCAATCCTATCAAGAATGTTGTAATCGTTATAGAAAGAAATATGCCTCCTTTTATGTCTACTTTGTTATTTTTCTGTTCTTTATCTATAGTATCAATACTTTTTACTGATTGTTGTGGTGATTTTCTTGAAGGAACAAACGTTGCTATTATTGTTGTTACTATTGCTGCTACAGGTGCTATCAAAAAGAATGTAGCATGCCAACCAAAAGATTGTATAATGCTAGCACCAAATAATAAACCTAAGACTGAACCAGCTGAATATGCTGAACTAAATACTCCTATTGCAATTGAAAGTTTTTCTACAGGAAAGACATCTCGTAAGATACTGAATGCTACAGGAACAGCTGCTAACCCAACACCTTGAACAATTCTCGAAATTAGCAGCGTTGAAATACTATTTGTAAATCCTCCTGCAATAATACCCACAGTATAAAGTATAAGTAGTGCCAATAGAACTTTCTTTTTTCCATATATGTCTGATAATCTTCCACTTATAGGAGTCATCACTGCTGCAACTATTAAATATGCACTAAATACCCATATTGCTGTATTATAAGGTATATTAAAATCCTTCATTATCTCAGGTATTGCTGGAAGTAACATTGTTTCTGAAAACATTACTGCTAAAAGAGTACTACTAAGAATAGCTAAAATGAACCAAGATGATGTTTTATTTTTAGTCTGGGATAATTGTACCGATTTTGAAGCAATAAAACTATTTAATTTAAGTTTCATATTTTTATGTTCATCTATCATATTGGATATACGATATATTATAAGATTATTTATATGTATCGGTCATCCAATATTAATCTCGTTAGGGGACGATCTAGATAATATTTTTGTACCTTAGAATTTAAATAATTTATAAACGTATATATTTGATTCACATTGATTTTGTACCAAATACATTACCTTGTGTTATCTACTATCTTTAGGTAAGTACAAAAATTAGTAAGTGAAACTCTAGTGAATTAGTGAAAGGCCGGTAAGTTGAGTGAACAACAAAACTGCTAGATATGAACCACAATAATAAGATAACCTGGTCAAATCTATAATATTAAAAAAAGTTATTTGAAAAACTCTAGTATCTGTTTTATTAGATAATTTGGTCTTTCTTCTGCAATAAAATGTCCAGTATTTGGTAACGTTATTCCTGTAACATTATTTGCAACTTTTTGAAATGAAGTTGTAGTCAACTTGCCTACACCTGCTTCTCCACCTATTGTCAATATTGGCATATCTAGTTTTTGTTTAGCATATTCTTTATTTTGTTCTGCATCTTCAAAGATTGCTCTATAGTATTCAAAACCAGCACGCATTGCACCTGGTTTCGAATATTGTTGAATGTACTCTTCTCTAGCTTCTGATGTTATTGCAGATTGATTATAAGAGTAATGATCATAAAACCAATTAAGATATAGGTCTTCTTTTCCTTCAATCAACTTTTCGGGTAGATCTCTCACTGCATGAAATGAAAGATGCCATATTCCATTTGGTGAAAACTTTGCTGCTTCTTCAACTCCAAATCCAGGTAATGGAACATCTATTATAATCATTTTTTGTATATCTTCGGGATGTGCAGCTGCATAAGAATATGCAACTGGTCCTCCCCAGTCATGAGCTACAAGATAGATTTTACTATATCCTAGTTTCTTTACTAATTGATAGATATCTTCTGCAACAGTTTTCTTGTCATATCCCGTTTGTGGCTTTTCTGAATCTCCTAGACCTCTCATATCTAGGGCTATTACTGTATAGTTGTTAGCTATTAAAGATGGTATAATATTTCTCCATTCATACCAAGTTTCTGGCCACCCATGTAAAAGTAGAATTGGGTCTCCACGCCCTCCTATTACATAGTGTAAAGTTATGTTATTTACAAAATCCTTTTTATGAACTAATGTATTATTATTAAAATATTTATCAATAATGTTGGGACTAATAATATCTTTTTGATGATGTTTCATTATTACATTATTATTTATTTCATCAGACTG
>JAREAI010000367.1:0-2771 GCA_029240435.1 Nitrososphaeraceae archaeon
CTTCCCAGAGGCGCAGCTGTCATGGCAACCTCAAAACTATATCCTCAAGCATTTAGAATTGGTAGTGCTGTCGGTATTCAATTTCATCTTGAAGTAAATTGTGAAATGATAGAAAAATGGATAAGAGAATATAAGAATGAAATGAAAGACGAAAATATTCAACCGATCGACATTATGTCTGATAAAACACATGAGCAAAAACTATTCGATAAATGTAAGATTGTTTATAAAAATTTTTCAAAACTGATTAAAGATGGATATTAATTATAAATGGTCTGACAAGACATAAATAATATATATTTTCCATGGATTTACAAAATATATATTGGTTGCTGATTTAGAATATGATAGAATAATCAATATTGAGCTAAAATAAAACATATGACTGAAAAATGAATATAATATAGAGGAAAATATCAGATTTTTCGCTAAATGTAATAAATATAAACGAAATATGTAGCCTTCGTTAGTTTGAATGTAATGAGTGTATACTCTTAGCAGATCACGATTTGACAAGCATTAGATTAAATTTTGGTTGCATTTCAAAAGCTATTGGTTTTAATTATAAAAGAAATACGCAGTTATGGTCATGTTATTAAAAAATAATGATAGGAAATATTTAGTTATTATTTTGATCTCTGATCCTTTATTATATAATAAATATAATTTTATTATAAAACAATGAAAAATTATATCAAGTATAATAACGCATAAGTACTTAATAATCATCCCGTATTCATGGAATTTGCAGATACAAGTATAGTTGAGCCTATAGAAATGAAGATGATACGTACATCCCAATTCGCTATCCGAGAAAAATTCCACAAATTATCCTCAAATGATGACGATGCATTAGTCAGTAGTATCAAAGAACATGGTTTACTTCAACCTATCTTAATACGACCAATTACTCATGGTTTTGAAATCGTGGCTGGGCACAGGCGATTTCATGCTTGCAAATCGCTTAGATGGCGCCATATTCCTTGTAAAATTCGAGAAATGTCTGACAAACAAGCGTATGAAATACAACTTACCGAAAACATCCAACGCAAAACTATGGAACCAATTGAAGAGGCAGAGGCATTCAGAAGATATGTTATAGACTTTGGATGGGGGGGTGTAAGCGAGTTGGCCAAGAAGATAGGTATGAGTGAGGTATACGTATCACACCGAATTCAACTCTTAAAGTTGCCTGATGATATCAAGGAACAAATATTTAACAACCGTTTGAATGTTAGTCAGGCATTAGAACTTACCAATTTACCTTTTGATTCTCGAATAGAGATAATGAACCACGTAGTGAATAATAATTTGACTGTCAGACAGATAAGAGAGGTAAAGTCGTTTCTAAATGAAGTTAATGGATCTGAATGTGATTCTATCCATCAGAAGGCTCTGTATAAATCACTTAGTATTACTAAAAAGACATCTTTAGCCCTCAAGATCACTCTTGCTCGATTAGATAACATAATTGAAGAAGTTCATAACACCATTGAACCTGAGCAAAGAACCGAAATAACCAATTTTTTGATGGGATTAAGATTAAAGGTGCATGCCATGATTGATGATACTATACGTTTCAAAAATTCAAGTCGTAGATCATTTAAGAACTAATGACAAAAAACTATATACTATTTACATAGCTTCCTAGAATGTTGGAATCCATTCATTGATGAATTTCTTATATTCTTTGTCACTATGCACGAGAGAATGAAAAGATGGCTCTTTTATTGAAACAAAGTCATAAACAGCATATGATTGGATAATATCTCCAAAAAGATTTCTATATATATCGCTTTCTTCATCAGCAGTTTCTTCTGTTATAAAAGCTTGGATACTTATCCAATCATATCCACCTCTGGTTCTTCCAGAGAAAATTACGAAAGGCGCTTCAGCAAGATATTTTTTTAAGCAGTCTATTCTACTCCTGAGATGTTGAGATGTTTTGAACGTTACAAGCGCAACACGTATTACACGACGTTTAATCTTCTTTGTATCGATAGATATAGTGTATCCTGTTATTACTCCATTTTCTTCTAGTTTGGTAATTCTGGACTCTATTTCTTTCTCACTTATACTGCATCTATGATCTTTTAGGAAATCCGAGATTTCTTTTGTATGTTGTTTAGAGTCCTTACTTAACGTAGACAGTATCAACTCGTCGACATCGTCGACCATGAGTACACCCATAGCAAATTTAGGTTATAGATATTTGTTTTCTATTTTTTGTTATATTATTGCCTATTCATAAGTTATTATAAGCTAAACTGTTGCTGACTTTTGCATCATAGATTTTACATTTTTGTTTATCTTTTTAATATACAGATAGGTGCTATTGTAATTAGTATTGATATTATAATTTTTAAAAATAATTCTGGTAGGGTAAAGATCATTAGTATCAGTAGTTACTGCATGAACACAGGGGATATATTGAATATGTTATTAGAATAATAATCATCATAACAGTAGCGTACCAGCGATAAAGAACAATGTAAAGCCCGATATCTCACAAGAAAAATTCATTTCCTTATATTCATGAGCTACCTCATTTTGTTTTGATAAGTAGTTCCTTATAATAGCTACAGACAAACTCATTCACTAGTTCTCTTCGCTAATTGGCAATATATCCAAAAAGAAGTGCGCTCTATAAAGATTATTTATTTCCCTATTGCTAAATGTGTTGAAAATATTCTATTTATTGCATATAACAAATACTCTTGTTACCGCTATGCTAGTTTTGAAGCAGTACTTTAGAGTCAGATGCCTAATCC